>DSBH01000092.1 GCA_011056825.1 Deltaproteobacteria bacterium
GCTGAACTGGATGAACGGCTGGTACATTCGGAATCTCGAACTGGAAACCATCGCCGACCGGACGCGTCCCTACTTTGAAGCAGCCGGCATTGATGTTTCGGACCGGGAAACGTTCGTCAAAGTCGTAGCCGTGGCGAGGGATTACGTTTCCTGTCTGGAAGAGATGGTAGATCGGGGCCGAATGTTTTATGAAGACATCTGCTTTTCTGATGAACAGCGCGAACTCGTGCGCGAAGAGGTGTCCCGGAGCATCTACACCCGCTGGATCGAGGAAATGGAGGCGAACCCGGCCTGGACCAGGGAGGACACCGAAAATTTTATTAAGCAGAGCATGAAAGAACTTGGCCTGAAGGGGAAAAATTTTTATTTTCCTCTGCGCCTCGCATTGTTCGGAAACACCCACGGACCCGACATTCCGTCGCTCATCGACATTCTGGGCCCCCGTGAGACCGTCAGCCGGTTCCGCCGCGCCCTGGAACAGGTCTGAAAGAACCGCGACGAACACGCCACCGGAGGAGGAAAGGCATGCCCTCGATACTTGTCATCGGGAACGGCGCCAGGGAGCACGTAATTGCTGAAACACTGGCCCGCTCGGTCCATCATCCGAAACTTTTCGCGTTCATGAAATCGAACAATCCGGGCATTGCCGCCCACTGTCTCGAAACACGTATGGGAAGCTACGGCGATCTTGAAGGCATTACGGCCTTCGCCCGCGAGAAGGGCATAGATTTCGCCGTTGTGGGACCCGAGGATCCCCTGGAAAAAGGCGTGGTCGACGCACTGGCGGCGGCGGGCATTCCCTCGATGGGCCCCCGCAGGGAGCCGGCCCGGCTGGAAACATCGAAAGTCTTCACGCGGAACCTGCTGAAAAAATACGGGATTCCGGGGAACCCCGCGTTCCGGGTCTTTTCGTCCATCACGGGTGTGCGGGAGTTCCTGAAAGAACTCGACGGTGGCGCCGTTATCAAGCCGGACGGCCTCACCGGAGGCAAGGGCGTCATGGTCCAGGGAGATCATTTCGACGATGTCGACGGGGCGCTCGCCATCTGCGAAAATATCCTGGAGGATTCCGGCTCGGTGCTCGTGGAGGCGAAACTGGACGGCGAGGAATTTTCGCTGCAGTGTTTCTGCGACGGCGAGACCGTTGTGCCCATGCCGGCTGTCCAGGACCACAAACGGCGTTTCGCCGGTGACCGTGGTCCCAATACGGGCGGTATGGGGTCATATTCCTTTTCCGACCATTCCCTCCCCTTCCTGCGGCCCGAAGACACGGCGGAGGCGCTCGTCATCACCCGGCGGGTGGCCGAGGCGTTGCGCGGCGAAACGGGAATCCCCTTCAAGGGCGTTATGTACGGAGGATGGATCGCCACCGCCGAAGGTGTCCGGCTTCTGGAGTACAACGCCCGGTTCGGCGATCCCGAGGCGATGAACGTGTTGCCGCTTCTGAAAACCGATTTCGTCGATCTGTGCCGTTCCATCGTGGACGGAACGCTGAGTGATCTCGAGGTCGCATTCGAGCGCAGGGCGACCGTGTGCAAGTACGTGGTGCCGAAAGGATACGGGTTGCCGGCGGACCACCCGGACGCCGCTTCCCGCGAGTCGCGGATTGTTATCGGACAGGCGGAAGGGGTCAACCTGTATTATTCATCGGTGGACAAGCGGGAAGGCGGTCTTTACATGACATCGTCACGTGCCCTGGGAGTGGTCGGAATCGCCGATGATATTGTCGAGGCGGAACGCAGGGCCGAGGCGGCGATCGGCGCCATCGGCGGTCCCGTGGATCACCGCGTCGATATCGGAACGGAAGACCTCATTCGACGGCGGATCTCGCACATGAAGGCGCTACGGGGGTGACAAACGCCGGAATGCAGAGGCGCGAGCGAGACAGCATAGTATAATTGATGGAAGAAAGGAGAATCATGGAAAACAAGATTAAACGCGTTTTGATAAGCGTCACCGACAAACGGGGGGTTATCGATTTTGCGGGGAAGCTCGCGGGCTTCGGCGTGGAGATTCTTTCCACGGGCGGAACGGCCTCGCAATTAAGAGATGCGGGTATAGCCGTCACCGACGTGTCCGATTATACCGGGTTCCCGGAGATGATGGACGGCCGGCTGAAGACGCTCCACCCCAAGATTCACGGGGGGATCCTCGCCGTGAGAGACAATGCCGAACACCTGGACGCCCTTAAAAAACACCAGATAGAGACCATCGACATGGTGGTCATCAATCTGTACCGTTTCGAAGACACGGTGGCGCGGGAAGGATGCACGCTGGCAGAGGCTGTGGAGAACATCGACATAGGCGGTCCCACCATGCTGCGGGCGGCGGCCAAGAACTGGCCCTTTGTGACGGTGGTCACTGATCCCGACGATTACGACCGTATCACCGAGGAGTTGAACAAGCGGGGCGGCGCCGTCTCGAGAGAAACAAACTTCGCCCTGGCGACAAAAACGTTTCAATTGACGGCCCGGTACGACGGGGCCATCGCCGACTACCTGGGCAGGCTCAGCGCCGACGGAACGGTCAGCTCGGATTTTTCCGACACGCTGTCGATCCAGTTCGAAAAGGCCCAGGACTTGCGCTATGGCGAGAATCCTCACCAGAAGGCGGCCTTTTACCGGGAACAGGACCGGTCGCTCGCGTGCGTTGCCAACGCCTTCCAGATCCAGGGCAAGGAGCTGTCCTACAACAACATAATGGACAGCGACGCCGCGTGGCAGGCGGTCCGAGATTTCAGGCAGCCCGCGGCGGTTATCATGAAACACGCCAATCCCTGCGGGGCGGCGACGGCGGAAGAACATCTGCGCGACGCTTACCTGAGGGCACTTGAGACCGATCCTGTGTCCGCTTTCGGCGGCATCGTGGCCTTCAACCGTCCACTGGATACCGAAACAGCCGAAGAGCTGGCAAAAATCTTTCTGGAGGTTATCATAGCTCCCGGATTTGCCGCCGGCGCAAAGGAAATTCTGGCTTCCAAGAAAAACGTCCGGTTGCTCGAGATTCCGTCTTCGGCCGGTTCGGTGAAGACAGGGCTGGATTACCGGCGTGTCGTGGGCGGATTACTTGTGCAGGAACGGGACACGGTCGTTGACGACGTGCGGGCCGCCCGGGTAGTGACGAAACGGGCGCCGACGGACGATGAATACCAGGCGCTTGATTTCGCCTGGAAAATGGTGAAACAGGTGAAATCGAACGCCATAGTCTTCGCCTCGAAAGATCAGCTCGTGGGTGTCGGCGCCGGCCAGATGAGTCGTGTCGACTCGGTGGAAATCGCCCGCATGAAGGCGAAATTACCCACCGAGGGAACCGTCCTGGCATCCGACGCCTTTTTCCCTTTCAGAGATGGCGTCGACATGGCGGCACAAGCGGGTGTCACGGCGATAGTTCAACCCGGTGGTTCCATTCGGGATGAAGAAACAATTGCCGCAGCCGACGAGCACGGCATGGCCATGATCTTTACCGGCAGGCGGCATTTCAGGCACTGATGGCATTGCGGGGAACGGGGCGTTATTCCCCGTTCCCCTGCACGCAAAGCGGAAAGAGCGTGTCTGTATGACCGCGCGTGTTATTCTTCTCGATCCCCGAAATCCCTCGGAAACGGCGCTCAGCGAAGCCGCCGGGTTGCTCCGGGACGGCGGGATCATAGCCTATCCCACGGAAACCCTGTACGGTCTCGGCGTGGACGGGACCAACGAAGCGGCGGTGGAAAAAATATTCACCGTCAAGGGCCGATCACACAGTATTCCCGTTTCTCTTATAATTGCTTCGTGGTCCGACCTGGAACAGTTGGCTTTGAATATTCCGCCGGCGGGACGGAAACTTGCTGAGGCCTTCTGGCCGGGCGGGCTGACGCTCCTGTTCACGGCCGCGCCCGCCGTATCGAAGAAACTGACGGCGGGAACAGGGAAAATCGGCGTCCGTTTCTCTTCCGATCCGGTTGCCGCACTGCTCGCACGCCGTCTCGGGCGCCCGATAACGGCCACCAGCGCGAACCGCTCCGGCGGCGCCGAATGCCACAACTCGCAGGAGGTGATCGCCGCCCTGGGCGACCGGCTGGATGCCGTTGTCGACGGGGGCACGACGCCGGGACCGCCGGGATCAACCATCGTGGACGTCACCGTTGATCCGCCGCTTGTTGTCAGAGAGGGCGTGATATCGAAGAGCCGCCTGGATGCGGTGTTACAAGGGGCATAATACGGATGGTGTTCTGTGTTACCGGTCTTCTTCGTCCGCGCCGGGCACGCCCGCATCGATTACCTCGACGGCAAAAAGACCGGCCGTGTTCTCGGGATTAACGAATGCCAGCATGAAGGGAACGGGGCCGCCCGGCGGAATCGTCACGCCCCGTCGATCCCGTCCGGTGGGCATCAGCAATTCCCGTTCTATTTCCTTTCTCGTGAGATTCCGGAGTTCTTCTTCCGAAAGCAGGTTGCCGCAGCAGGATTCAGTTTCGGCGATGACGTTGCGGTTCTCGTCCATCAACTTTCCCTTGACCCGCAGCGATGACAGGCTGAAGTCGTTTTTGTTGACGGCGATTCCCGTGACGATGAGAATTTTTCCCGCGATCCAGTTGCTGTGCACGGCTTCTTCCACGTCTGTCAGTTCGATATTCTGCCGGGCTTCGTGAAGCAGGTCGCGGTCATCGTGGGAACCTACCAGCGATTCGACGACGGCAAAAGTACGGGAAAACCCTGTCGTCACAGCCGTCCGAACGGATGAATTCAGCCGGAGAGCCAGTGCGCCCAGGACAATGACGATGCAGAGAACAAGAAACAACAACCAACCGCCGGTCCGTCGGCGCTCTTTTCCGTCCGGCCGAGGTTCCGCCGTGGGCGTTCCGGCAGGTTCTTCCGGGCGCGTTTCGTCAGCCGCCGGTTCTTCGCCGGTCGTTGTGCGCTGTACGTCAGCGGATCCGCTGTCGATATCGTCGAGGAGTTTTGACAGGTTTCTCAGGTCTTCGTCCTGCCCCAGGGGAATGTCGCGGGGGACCGGTATTTCTCCGCCGGCATCAGGTTCGGGAGTCGCCGGACGGGTGAACACGTACTTGCACCCGCCGCACCTGAAACGGGCGTCAGGCTTGTCCGCCAACTCGTCGCTGACTCGATAACGTCGTCCGCACCGGGGACATTCAATGATCACAATCCGCCTCCGGCCAGCCGCCGCTCGTCAAGCACGTATATGTCGGGAAGGCAGCGGTATTGTTCGTCATAGTCCAGCCCGTAACCGACGATAAAACCCTCATCGACGGCGAATCCCACGTAGTCAGGTACAAATTCCAGCTGCCGGCGTTCCTTCTTGTCGATCAGCGTGCACGATTTCAGCGAACGGGGACTTCTTCGCCTGATCCGTTCGGCGAAAAAGGCGATGGTGATGCCCGTGTCGACGATGTCCTCGACAATGAGCACGTCCCGCCCCTGGACGGGGATTTCGATATCTTTCCTGATTTCGACGCTGCCCGTGCTGGTGCTGCCGGAACCATAACTGGCCAGCCGGGCGAAATCGATGACGTGAGAAAAATCAAGCTTCCGTGAAAGATCCGCGAGAAACATGAACGATCCCTTCAGAATCGACACGAGCACCGCGTCTTTTCCTTCGTAATCGCGATTGATCTCGACGGCGAGTTCCCGCACGCGCCGGTCGATATCATGCCGGTCGAAGAGAATTGTTCCCGGTATATTCATCATTGCGTCCCCTCTGATGATTGTTCATAAACCAACCACGGCGGGCTGTCAAACGGTATCAGGCCGCCGTGATTATTGTGGATGGTCACGGTAATAATCGATAAAAGCGCTTATCGAGTCTTCAACCAGGCCTTCCGCTTTCCGGAGCTCATTCGAAGAGCGGAAACGCGACGTAAGGCTCAGGAATATTTTGTCGAAGCGGGACCGTTCGCAACCCAGGGCGTCATAATCGATGTGGCTGATCATGTATTGTGATCCGTCGAAATAATATTTTCCCAGGCGGTTCGTCTCGGGCGACCTGAACGGCCAGGTCGTCTTGAAATTGAAAAACCGTTGCGCCATGTCTTTCAAACGTCCGGTTTTCAAGAGTTCAGGATCGGGCGCTTCGCCCAGGCCCTCCGCTATGAAACGGAAATATTCCTTCACCAGGTCGATGTCGGTTATGACCAGGCCATAAAGATACCAGTCATCGATGCTGTTGACCACGGCCTGTTGTTCCCACCGGGCAAGGTAGTGGTAACTGGGACAGAAATGGCCGTCACAGAGATCGCGACCGTAAAAGGAGACGTCCCGCAGGTCTTCGCCGTTGTTCTGGAGCGGATGAAGCAGGCAGCCGACCCGGCGGTGTTCCTCGTCG
This sequence comes from Deltaproteobacteria bacterium, assembly GCA_011056825.1. GTDB lineage: Bacteria > Desulfobacterota > Syntrophia > Syntrophales > UBA2210 > MLS-D. The sequence goes on from DSBH01000092.1 coordinate 6,322, forward strand.
ATAAATCCCAGGTACTCGCAGCAGTAGATGACCTCGTAGCGTTTTTCCATCGATTCAGTCGACCTGACGAGGGTCGAGAATGTTTCCAGGTCATCCCGGCTGCGCACGGTGTCGTGGAAAAGGGCCGTTCGCGCTTCGAGGCGTGCTTCCAGGGATTCCCGGGTGCTGTCGCGATAGTTGTAAAGTCCGCAGCAGGCGCCGCAGGACTTCTCCGGTCCCGGCTGGCAGAGATGAATATCGCCCGGCTTCAGCATGATACAACGCCCCTTTTTGCGTAATGCCGCTCTATACCGTGAAACCACCGAAAAAGGCAAGCCGACCGGATTGCGCCGCGCCTGCCTTGATGGAGCTGCGGAACGTTTCTTTATCTGTTCGTAAACACAAGTATTATCTGCAATGCCGGGCCGTGATGCCCGCAGGCGGTTTACCGGTCGGTTGAGTTTCTCGTGTTGACGGATGCGGCCGTTTCCATTGCTTTTTTCACCCGTTCGACGTCACCCAGGTAAAACCTGTTCAGCACGGTCAGGTCATCGGAAAACTCGTAAACCAGGGGAATGCCGGTGGGTATATTCACTCCCGTTATATCGTCGTCGGATATGCCGTCGAGGTATTTTATCAAGGCCCGCATACTGTTTCCGTGGGCGGCGATGAGAAGACGTGTCCCCGCTTCGAGACGGGGCGCGATAGCCTCGTGCCAGCAAGGAAGCACCCGGCGAAGTGTATCCTTGAGTGACTCGGAGGACGGAAGTTCCTCGGTCGGGACGTCGGTGTAGCGCCGGTCATGAGCCGGGTGGCGCGGATCATTTGAAGAGAGCGACTCCGGCGCCACATCGTAACTTCGCCGCCACCGGTGAACCAGTTCCGCACCCATCTTTTCGGCGGTTTCCTTTTTGTTCAGACCCTGCAGCGCCCCGTAATGGCGTTCGTTCAACCGCCAGTTCCGCTCGACGGGAATCCACATGAGATCCATTTTATCGAGGATGATCCAGAGCGTTCGAATGGCGCGGCGAAGCACCGATGTTACCGCCATGTTGAACTCGTACCCGCTCTCCTTCAGTAGAAGAGCCGCCTCGCGGGCCTCGGCCGCACCCTGCTCAGACAGATCCACGTCCGTCCAGCCGGTAAACCGGTTTTCCCGGTTCCAGATACTTTCCCCGTGGCGTACCATAACCAGCCGTTTTACCATGTTGAAACCATCCTTTCATCCAGCCTTGTATGCCGTTCAGGCAGATCCGGAAGCCTGTGGACGAACGGTGATGTTCCTGAATTTCTGACATCGTGGCATGCCCGATACCCGGATCTCTAAAAACGAACATCAGTGATTGTTGCGTGCCCCGACGATGTTGTCAACCGGTTGTTCAAAGTAATATTGTGCGGAGCAATGTTCGGAGTAAAAAAATATTCCAGCTGGGCATTCCGCTCGCGCGTTTGATATGCTCTGCACCTCTGTCGCCCGCGCTCGACATGATGCCGGTCCGAATCGAACGGTGGAACCTTTTGAACGGTCTGATGAACTTCGTCCTCGTGCATTTCTGAGGATAATAACGGTACAGATTGTTTCATATTACTGCAGGATCAGGTGCTGCGGGTCCACCTCTTCGCGTAATATTCTCAATTCTTCCGCCGAGGGCGGTTCTGTTTCCACCGTTCTCGACACGTCGACGGGAAAGCCGGTATTCTCTAGTATTGCTTCAACAGGCACACCGGGATAACGGCAGGCGAGGTACATCTCTTTTGTCGCGTCATCGAATTTCATGACGCCGAGGTTCGTAACCACCGCTATGGGACCGCCCCGCGGAAGTCCGAGCCTGCGCCGGGAATCACCTCCCCTGTACCAGCCCACGCTTGTCAGGTAGTCCAGCTTTTCGACGAAACGGCGCTTCTCGTGTTTCACGAACGAGATCACGCCCGAGGCGCACGAGGCCGCGTCGCAGGCACCGCCGCTTCCCGGAAAGCGAGTCGCTGGCCGGTGATAGTCGCCGAGCGAGGTGGTGTTGAGGTTCCCGTACCGGTCGATCTGTGCGGTTCCCAGGAGGGCGATGGTGCGAAGTTTGCGGTGCCCCAGCAGTGAAAGGGCATCTATCAGGCCCGTGTTTATCGAGGTGCCGCTCATGACCCTCGGATCGCCCACGGTCATGGGAAGTTCCCGAAGATCGGGATCGATACCGCCGGTTTCGAAGAAAAAAACCGCCCCGGGCGCGTAGATCCGTTTCGCCGTTGTCGCGGCCAGCATCGAGACCCCCGTTCCCGCGAAGACGATGTCGCCGTCTTTGATGAGACGCCCGGCGGCGAGGGCCATCATTTCGGTATCGGTGTAGCCTGTCATGGTGATAATCTCCTCATTTTCTGTCGAGGCCGACGGCGTATCCCCGCTCGGGATCGGCCCGCAGGGCGCGCAGCACGGTATCGCCGATTTTTTCGAGGTACGCCTCGTGTGACGGCACGCCGTAAATCCACTTCTCCAGGTACGCCCGCCAGTTCTCATCATCGTCGGCCGCAACGCGATAAAGGTTGAGATGGCCGGGATCGTAGTCGTAAAAACCGTAACACGCCGTAGGATGGGCGCCGTGAGGTGCGTGAACGATTGCATCCACCAGAAAAGGCGGAAGGGAGTTGGCATCCGGGTCGCGCCTGATGACTGACCGGGGGACGATTTCCTCGCAGCTCACGATAACGACATCCGCCGATTTTGCCTGTTCGATGTCGGCGAAGCTCAAACCGGTAATGCGCACGGTGCCGTCATCGCCGACGTACTGGGCGTGTACCAGGGCCACGTCGGGGGTGAGAGCCGGCAGGAGCACGACCGGGTCATCATCGTTGCTGAAGGGATTCTGCGCGACCACCACCTTTTTTGGCGCGACGTTCCGTTCTTTTCGTATTCCAGGAGGGAATCCTTCCAGGCGAATCACGTCGCTTCCGAGCCCCGATTTCGAAGGAATATAGGGGACGCCCAACGCGCCGGCCAGGAACCGGAGACTCATCTGGTAGTTCGAATAATCCTCGAAAAGAATTTTATTATTTTCGACGGCGTCCCTGAAGCGGATGCACGTCGGAGCGTACCTGCCGTTGCCGCCGTAGGCGAGTTCGAGCCGGGAAACGCATCCGGCACCGATGAGCAGATCGAGGGCCTGGCCGTGGGAATGACAAACCAGGTGAAGGTCTCTCACGCCCTGCCGGGCAATTTCGCAGGCGACCGCCATGGGGTTGCGGTTGATGGTGAATCCGCCGATGGCGACCTGGGAGCCGTTCCCGATAAAACGCCTGACCGCGTCTGCAGGGCTCATCAACTTGTCGTCAATATCGGACATGGCACTCTCCTTTTCCCGGTTCTGTCAATTGTAAGCAGAGATAGATGGCCCGGAGCGGAGAAAAATGTCAAGCGTTTTTCAACGCGGCGGTGTTTTCCGGCGCTTATGCATTCAGGAGGTGGAATAAAATGACATTTTTCTTTGATCATGTTAGATTATAATGTGATGTCGCACATGCGGGAGGATTTGTACCCATAATGAAGGAGAATGTAAGAGCGAGCGATGAATAAGTTCTGGAGCGACTGTATTCGTGGACTTCAGCCGTACACGCCGGGGGAACAGCCTCGAATCAGGGGATTGATCAAGCTGAACACGAATGAAAATCCCTATCCGCCGTCACCGGCGGCGATTGACGCCATTCGCCAGGCCGCCTGCGGCGATCTCCGTCTCTACCCTGATCCCGAGGGAACGGAGCTGCAACGCACCATCGCCGGGTCGTTCGGTCTGTCAGAAAACCAGGTTTTTCTGGGCAACGGATCGGACGAAGTGCTGGCCTTTGTTTTCCTGGCCCTGCTCAAGCACGAGCGGCCCGTTTTCTTTCCCGATATCACGTACAGTTTTTACCCGGTATACTGCGCTCTCTTCGATATTGCCTATGAAACGATTCCCCTGGACGGGACTTTCCGGATCGACATTGCCGATTACCGGCGTCAGAACGGCGGCATCGTGCTGGCGAATCCCAACGCCCCCACGGGATCGGCCCTGGACAGAGAAGAGGTACGCGAACTGCTGGAGATGACGCCGGGCTCGGTGGTGGTCGTCGATGAAGCCTATGTCGATTTCGGCGCCGTGTCGGCTGTTTCCCTGGTGAAGGAATTCGACAACCTGCTCGTAGTTCGCACGCTGTCGAAATCGCACTCGCTTGCCGGCTTGCGGGTCGGTTTTGCTATAGGCAACCCGTCGCTCATAGAAGCGCTCAGGCTCGTAAAGAACTGTTTTAACTCCTATCCCCTTGACAGGCTCGCCCTTGCCGGCGCGGAGGCGGCGCTCCGCGACAGGGAGTATTTCGAGGAGACCCGACGGAAGATCATGGCGGACCGGGAACGGCTCGCGTCGGAAATCGCGTCGCTCGATTTCGAAGTGTTTCCGTCGAGTGCCAATTTTCTGTTCGTGAGCCACTCCGATTACGATGCCGCGGATCTGATGCGGTTGCTCCGCGAGCGGCGCATCCTGGTACGGCACTTCAAGGGCGAAAGAATTTCACGATTTCTGCGTATTTCGGTAGGCCTTCCGGAGGAGTGCGACGCGCTGGTGAATGCGTTGAGGGAGATTTTCAGGCAACGCCCGGCGATTTGACCGCTTGTGGCGAGTGGCCAAATCTGGTACACAGGTCACGTGCGGAGGAACGAACGTCGGGCGGAACGCCGCGTGGTTCATTGCAAATCCGTACAATACACTGGTACAAGGCGAGGATATTTATTATGGCGACATTGCCCGAACAAGTAATCAAGGCATGGGAAGACCGGGAGGGCCCGGTCGTTTTGGCAACCGTTGACAAGGCGGGAACACCCAACGCGATATACGCGACCTGCGTATCGAAATTCAGCGACGAGACTATCGTGATCGCGAACAACTACTTTTCAAAGACCCTGGAAAACATCCAGGCGGGCAGCAGAGGAGCTGTTCTTTTCATCACGAAGGACGGGTCATCCTACCAGATCAAGGGAAGCATCGAAGATCACCGCGAAGGTCCTGTTTTCGACGACATGAAAACATGGAATCCGGCGGAACATCCCGGTCATTCGGCGACCGCCGTGAAAGTGGAAGAAGTTTACGCGGGAGCGGAAAGGCTGCTGTAGGAAACTCTTCCGGGGGCCTTGCGTGTTTTCGGTGTGCTATTCAGTGA
>DSBH01000270.1 GCA_011056825.1 Deltaproteobacteria bacterium
CCTGGAAAACAGGATGCGCTTCGTTCTTGAAGTCGTGCGGGCCGTGAAACATCGTGTCGGCGATGATTTTCCCGTGATGATCAAACTTGGTTGCCGTGATTTCCTGGAAGGTGAACCGGGACTTTCAATCGAGGAAGGGGCCGAGGTGGCGGCCGCCCTCGAGCGGGAAGGTGTCTCGGCCGTCGAGATCAGTAACGGCCTTCCCTTCGAACGCACCATTCCGACGGGTATCAGCAAACCTGAAAAGGAAGCCTGTTACCTTCCGGAAGCCCGCGTGGTACGCGGCAGGACATCCGGTCCGCTCTGGCTGGTGGGCGGCATGCGCAGTCTGCCCGTGATGGAATCGGTGATTGAATCGGGTGTGGCGGACTGTGTTTCTCTCTGCCGTCCCTTTATTCGCGAGCCCCATCTCGTCCGCCGCTGGAAGGGTGGAGACACGCGGCCGGCGGACTGTATCTCCTGCGGCGGCTGTTTCCATTACACGAGCAAGGGAGCTCACCGGATCGCGTGCAGGATCCTGGAACGGCGGAGATCACGGCAGCAGTGAATGTCCCGGACCGATTCACCGGCATCCCGAGCAGGCGCGGTGAAGCGATTCTTCCTCCGGCTGCTCCTGTTCCATTCGACTCTTTTGAAAAAGATGAAATTTCGCCCATCGGGCGAGAGAACCGGCCGCCTGTTCGAAGTTCCGGTAGACGGGAATCTTCGCCTTGAGAAGCCGCGATTCCATTTTTTCACCCACCTTGAAAATGCGGGGATCGTTCCGGTAAGACCGCCATGAGACAACAAACGGCTTGCCGTTCATGCACTGCCGGGCCGGTCCGGCCAGGTATTCCGCGACTTTCTCGATCTGGATGCCTTCGTCTATATCGAAAAGCCAGTCGAGCGACAGTGAAATAATCATCATGTCGATGGCTGGATCCGCCGTCACGGTTCGAAGCACTTCCTGAAACAGGTCCATGTTTCTGAAAACGGGAACGGCATCGACGGGATTCCTGATGATGTTGCCGCCCGACGGTATCCATCCGCGCAATTTTCGTTGCGTGTCCCTGTTCAGCTGAGGCATTTCCAGTCCCGCGGCGCTGCAGGCGTCCGCGGCGGCGACGGCGATGCCGCCGCCGTGACCGATAACAGCCGTGCGAAGGCCTTCAGTTCCTTCCAGGCACCGGAACGCCATGGCGAGATAGGCCATATCGTCAAGGTTGACGGCGCTGACGGCCCCGGTTGCCCGGAAAAAGGCCTTCCATATTTTTTCACCGCCCGCGAGGGAGCCCGTGTGCGATGCCACCGCTCGCGTTCCCGCCTCGGTAAGGCCTGCCTTCAGAATGATGACCGGCTTGATGCGGGTTATATCCGACACCAGCCGAAGAAGACGTCTTCCGTCCTTTACTCCTTCCAGGTACATGGTGATGATTTCCGTTTCGGGATCGCGTGCCAGGTATTCGAGCAAATCCGTGCTGTCGATCGTGAGAGCGTTGCCGTAACTGATGACCTTGCTGAAATACAGTTCAAGGCGGTTGGCGATGCTCGTGAAATCCTGCGAATGTCCTCCACTCTGGCTGACGAAAGCCACAGGACCACTCTTTTTTGACGCTCCCACCCAGGTTACGAAGCCTTTCGAGGGGACGTGAATGCCCATGCAGTTGGGGCCGATGACGCGAAGGCCTTCCCGGCGCGCGATGTTTTCTATTTCTCCGTGCAGCCGAAGTCCCTCCTCTTCGCCCGTTTCCTTGAACCCCGCTGAGAAGATGTGAATATTTTTGTTTCCCGAGGCGGCGCAGTCGCGCAGTGCTTCGGGAACCGCCGGGGCGGGAAGGGAAATAACGACGAGATCAACCGGCTCGGGAAGGGATCGGAGGTTCGGCCAGGCCCGCACTCCTTCCACTTCATCCGCTCCGGGGTTGACGGGATACAAACGTCCGGGGAAACCGTAATCTTTGATGCAGCCGAATATTCCCGGCCATCCCGATGGACGAGTGCGCGGCGCTCCGATAACGGCAACCGCTTTCGGGTGAAACATTTTTTCCAGGGCATTTATTGTTTCGTTCATGTCGAATTGACTCCTTCGCGAAGAGAAAAAAAAGAGTGACTTATAGATAATCGCGGCAAGGATTGCAAGTGCTTGTGTGGAAAATGACATACGATCCGATTCACGGGCTTGACGCGGCGGCCTCGCCGGTCCTATAAAGGCGTGAATGAAAACCGGTTGATTCTGTCAAATTGCCGGTACGTGGAAGGATCATTCAAACGTGAACGAACAAATGGTTGACGCGGTCCTTTTCGACTACGGAGGCGTCATTGCTGAAGAAGGGTTCGTGGAAGGCCTTACCGCCATAGCCGCCCGGAACGGCCTGGAGCGGGATTTTTTTCTCGAGAGGGCCTTCGACCTGATTTACACTACGGGCTACTTGACGGGACGCGCCGACGAGGCCGTCTTCTGGCGGGCCATCCGTGACGATACCGGTATAACCGGCGCCGACAGTGAACTGACCGAAGAAATCATGGCGCGGTTCGTTCTTCGTCCCTGGGTTCTCGAACTGGTCCGTGATCTGCGGTCCATGAAGGCGACCGTCGGTATTTTAAGCGATCAAACGAACTGGCTGGACGAACTTGACAGGCGGGACAATTTTTTTCGCCACTTTGACAAGGTGTTCAACAGTTATCACCTGGGACTCAGCAAACGGGACGACGTGGTTTTTGATGAAGTCCGCCGCCTCGGCGTTGCTCCCGAGCGGATCTGCTTTATCGACGATAGCGAGGGCAACTGCCGGCGGGCACGGGAACGGGGTCTGCGGGTCATTCTTTACCACACGGGCGGGGAAATGCTTGACGAACTCGCCCGATATTTTCCGGGGCTTGATCCCTCGAAGTACGCCGTCGGCTGAAGCTGACCGTCCGGCGTCAGCTCACCGGGCGGAACAGGGGAAGCGAGACGGTATCCGTCATGTCCTTCCAGATCGCCTCGACGGCCATGTCACAATGAACCGCCGCCGGATCGCATTCAACGATATTCGTCAGGATGCGGGGGCCTTCTTCCAGGGTGACCAGGGCCACCACGTAAGGAAGATCCTCTTTGAAGGAAGGGTCATAGGCCACGTGGTACACGACGTAGGAATACACCGTTCCCCGTCCCGACATTTCGACCCATTCAGTTTCCCGCGACAGGCACCGGGGGCAGACCGAAGCGGGCGGCCGGCGCAGGTGGCCGCAGGCTTTGCACCGTTGAATCCTGATCGTGTGTTCCCGGCATCCATCCCAGAATGGTTTCGTGTCGAGGCCGGTCGTGGGCAAAGGTTTGCTGTACATTTCGCGTCAGTTCCTCCTCAGGATGCAGCACGAGTGGGTCTGCAGGATTCCCCCGTTGTCGCTGCATAAAATGATTTCCGGTTTGATGTTCCCGGTCGCGGGGCCGAGCTGGTGATCGCCGCAACGGCCCATGAGCTGCATCACCCCTTCCGTCAGGGGGGTAAGTCCCATCTGGTAGGCCTCCGACAGTAATCCGCCGGAAGTATTGACCGGCGTGCGGCCGCCGGGTTCGATTGTTCCTCCCCGGAACCACTCTTCGCCCTCGCCGGGACCGAAAAAGCCGTAATCCTGAAGCGTGATCTCAACGGTATAGGTAAAACAATCGTAGATTTCGCAGGCGTCAACGTCTTCGAGGGTTATGCCGGCCATGTGGAAGGCCTGTTCCCCCGCCCTCCGTGCTCCCGTGGGACCGGTAAGATGACGGGCCGCGACCGGGTCGGCCGCCGGATTGTGCATGCCCAGTCCCATGATGGTGACGACAGGGTGGGGAAGATCCCGTGCCCGTTCGGCCGTCGTGAGGATAAAGGCCCGGCCGCCATCGGTCACGAGGCAGTTGTCGGCCAGGCGGAACGGTTCGACGATCCAGGGCGAGCGTTCATAATCAGATTCCGTCATGGGACGGTCGTACATGACGGCACGTGGATTCAGATTCGCCCATTTGCGCTGTCCCACGGCGATATGCTTCCAGGTGTCAGGACCGGTGTTGTATTCGTGCATGGCGCGCCGCGCGGCGAGCGCGTATCCGGCCGCGGCGCCGAAATGACCGAAAACGGCGTCGTCGCCGGCCATGCGGGAAAGAACCTGGCTCATGCCGCCGCCACTGCGGGCGCTGTGACCGTACGATATGAGAATATACTTACAGATACCGGTTTCGAGCGCGCCAACTGCGTGCACCAGGTGGTTGCGCGATCAGTTGGCGTCCTGGGCAAGGTACGCGGGTTCAAGACCCAGGTGTTGCGCGACGAGATAGGGCGTGACGTCCCCTTCTCCGGGGGCGGGCGGAAAATACCGGTAGCAGACGAGACCATCGATGTCTTCACGCTTCAGGCCGACGTCGGCGATGGCGTCAGCGCAGGCTTCCAGGTGAAAATCAAGGGTCGTCCGGTCGCTGACGGTTCCCTGTGGTGTGTAACCGATGCCGACAATGGCGTACTTGTCTTTCAGGGTCATTGGCGTTCTCCTTCGTTCTTTTCACGTGCTGTTATCTTCTATACCATTATTGCGCGCCGGAAAAAAGCATTCCGGATATGTCGCGGCGGAGTTGCCCGCCTGCGCGGAAGCTGATTATTCGCTCCTGATGCCGTGAAGCTGTCATGGAAAAGTCATCGCAAAACGGGGCGAATTTTTAAATAGTTATCATATTTTGCCTGATTGACTTCAATCGTGCCCGTTGGTACATTTATCGAAAATCGGGGGAACTATGGATAAAATCCGTTTAGGCATCAGCTCGTGCCTCCTGGGCGAGGCGGTTCGTTATGACGGGGGGCATAAGCTTGACAGGTTTCTTCGCGACACGCTGGGAAAATACGTCGAGTATGTTCCCGTTTGTCCGGAGGTGGAATGCGGCATGGGCGTTCCCCGTGAATCAATGAGACTGGAAGGCGATACGGCGCGTCCCCGTCTGGTGACTGTCCGCACAAAAGAAGACAAGACGGACATAATGGTGCGATGGGCCCGTAAGCGGCTGGATGAACTCGCGGGGGAACGGCTGCTGGGGTTTATTTTTAAGAGCGGTTCGCCGTCCAGCGGCATGGAACGGGTCAGGGTGTATAACGAAAAGGGCGTCCCCGGGAAAAACGGTACGGGACTATTCGCGGGCATGTTCATGAAACGGTTCCCCCGGCTGCCGGTGGAGGAGGAAGGCCGCCTTCACGACGTTGGGCTGAGAGAAAATTTTATTGAGAGAATATTCGCGCTTCAGCGCTGGCGCGAGACGGCAAACGCGACCCCGGGAATAGGAGCGCTTGTCGCGTTTCACAGTCGCCATAAGTTACTGTTCATGTCGCACAGCCCGAAACACTACCGGGAATCGGGCAAGCTGGTGGCCGACGGGAAAAAGTATGATGCGGGAGATCTTTACGAGCGTTACGAGACTTTGCTGGTGGAGGCGCTGGAACTGAAGGCGACGGTGAAAAAACATGTCAACGTTCTTCAGCACATGATGGGGTATTTCAAGCGACAGTTATCGGGGGATGAAAAAAAGGAACTGCTCGAGGTGATCGAGAATTACAGCCAGGGTCATGTGCCCCTCGTCGTGCCATTGACCCTGGTGAGGCACTACGTACGGAAATACGATGAACCCTATCTGAAGGAGCAGGTGTATCTCGAACCTCACCCGCTGGAGTTGCAGCTGCGCAATCATGCCTGACCAACCGGGAAAGTGTCAGGGATAATTGGAATGTTCCGGCAGTAAGATTTATTTTTCCGTCATGTCCAATTATGCGGTCTTCAGTTCCGTAATCGCGGACCGGGAGGAAACGGTAAAAAAAGTTTTAATTACTAAGGAGGGGATTACATGGCAGCGAAAAAAAGAATAGTGGTGGTGGGGGGATCGGCCGCGGGGCCCAAGGCGGCGGCGAAGGCCCGGAGGATCGATAACGACGCGGAGGTCGTGATATTGCAGAAGGACGGGGATCTTTCCATGGCATCCTGTGGATATCCTTACTACGTAGGGGGATACTTCGACGACCGCAATATGCTTCTCTGCACGCCGACAGGCGTCACCAGGGATCCCATGTTCTATGTTAACGCTAAGGACATCGAGGCGCGCGTGAACACGGAAGTGACGGAAATTGATCGGGCGAATCACACCGTGCATTTTAAAAATACGCTGACGGGCGAAGCGGGCACGCTTGATTATGACAAGCTTGTCATCGCGACGGGCGCCGTCCCGCGAATGCCGCCCGTGCCCGGCGTTGAGCTGGAAGGAATAACAACGCTGCAATCCATGAAGGATGCCGACTTCCTGCGAAAAATCCGCGACGAAAACGCAATAAAGAAAGCCGTGGTCATCGGCGGCGGGCTGATCGGCATCGAGACGTGCGAGGCGCTGCAACTGGCGGGAATGGATATCACGGTCATCGAGCTGCTGCCGCAGCTTCTCACGTTTCTTGACTGGGAACTGGCCAAGCTGGTTGAAAATCATGTCAAGAGCAAGGGGGCTAATGTCATTACCGACAACGGGGTCGCGGCATTCCTGGGAGAGAAAGGCAGGCTGACGGCGGTCAAGCTGGCAAACGGCACGGAACTTCCCTGCGAACTGGCGGTACTGGCCATCGGCGTTCGTCCAAACGTGGAACTGGCCAGGCAGTCGGGCCTGAAGATCGGGGAACTTGGTGGAATCGACGTCAACGAATACATGCAGACTTCAGATCCGGACATCTATGCGGCGGGGGACTGTGTGGAATCAGTGAACTGCATTACGGATCGAACAGTGCTGGCGCCCTACGGAGACATTGCCAATCTGCAGGGGCGGGTGGCCGGCGAAAACGCCGCCTCCGTCAATTGCGTCACCTTTCCGGGGGTGTTTCAAACGGGCGTCTGCAAGGTCTTTGATTACGCGGCCGGTTCAACGGGTCTTTCCGAAACGACCGCCAGAAAACTGGAGTACGAAAACATCAGGACGGTGATCAACGCGAGTCCCGACAAACCGGGATTCATGGACGGACTGCTTTTGGTAACAAAACTCATAGCAGACGGCGATACGGGAAGGGTGCTGGGCGCGCAATGTATCGGGCCGGGCAATGTGGCCAAGCAGATCGCCCAGTGGGCGATGGCGATTCAGGGCAAGCTCAGCGTCGAGGACATGGTCAACGCGGATCTTCCCTACGCGCCTCCTTTCTCGCTGGCGATCGATCATTGTATCGCCACGGCGCACATTATGCAGAACAAGATGAAAAACAGGTTCAAGGGCATAAGTTGCGCGGAAGTCCGTCAGAAGGTCCTGAAAGGGGAGCGCACTTTCCTGATCGATACAAGAGGTCCTGATGAATTCGAGGAAACACGTCTGGGCATCGGTGAAACACTGATTCCCCTGGGCACCCTGCGGAAACGGTTAAACGAACTCCCGGAAGATAAAAACGAAGAAATTATATGCTTCTGCAAAATATCGCTGCGTGGTTACGAGGCCGCACTGGCGATTGAAGGAGGGGGCTGGAAGAATGTGAAGGTCATGGAAGGCGGTATCATGGCCTGGCCCTATCCGAAAGAAAAATAGAAAAAGGCCGGCGGGCGGGAAACGGACCGTCCCCGCCCGCCGGAAACCGGAAAGGAACATTGAATGAAAGAGTATCTGGAGGCGACAAAAGCAATCGAGGCTGATCATCCGCTGATCATTGATCAAGCAGAAAAACTGGTCGAAGGAGCACAATCTGAGCGGGAAAAACTTCTTTGTCTCTTTGCCTTTGTCCGTGATGAAATCCCCTATAACCTGTTTATGATCTCGATGCACCCCGACGATTTTCGTGCCAGCTTCATACTGGAGACGGGCAAGGGCTACTGTGTGCAGAAAGCCGTTTTACTCTGCGCCCTGGCACGTTCCGTGGGGATTCCCTCGCGCCTCGCGCTCGCTCGCATCCGTAACCATCGTATTCCCCCGGCTCTCAAGGCCCGCCTGGGCCGTGACGAATTCCCGGGACATGGCTACAACCAGTTTTTTCTCGACGGACGCTGGATAACGGCGGCGGCGACATTCAACGCGGATCTCTGCGAGCGCATCGGCGTGCCGGTCGTGGATTTCGACGGCGAACACGACGCCATGCTTCCTCCGCGGGCTCTCGACGGGAGTCCTTACATAGAGTACCTTGAACATTACGGTTACTTTGCCGATCTGCCCCTGGATTTTATCACCGAGCGCACGTCGAAGATATGGGGACGGGACAAACGTGCCTGGCTCAGTCCCGACGACGACCCCCTTCGGGCGCGTGCCTGACTTGTTGACGTGCTTCCGCCCCGCGGGGCGCTACATACCGTTATGAAGGACATCGAAATACCGGGGACCGGCAATGGAGGGCTTACAAGCGAAAGCGCCTGTCGCGGACGCAGGATCCTTCATATCGACATGGATGCTTTTTTTGCTGCCGTGGAAGAAAAGAAACATCCCGGGCTCAGGGGGAAACCGGTCGTCATTGGCGGCGCCGGTGATCCCTCGCGGCGGGGCGTCGTTTCCACGGCGAACTATGAAGCCAGAAAATTCGGCGTGCATTCAGGCATGCCTTTGAGAACGGCCTGCAAGCTCTGTCCCCAGGCCGTTTATCTTCCCGTGGATTACCCGGCCTATGCCGCCGTTTCGCGCCGGTTCAAGAACGTGCTTTTGTATGTTACCAGTGCCATGGAAGACGTCGGCATCGACGAGGCTTTTCTTGATATAACGGACCTGCCCGAAGACGATCAAACCGTCGCCGCCCGGATAAAAAAAGATATTTACAAGGCCATCGGTCTTACCTGTTCCATCGGTATTGCTTCGAACAAGCTTCTTGCCAAGATTGCCTCTGACATGCAGAAGCCTGATGGCCTGACCATCATCACCGAGAGGGATATACGGGACAAGTTGTGGCCCATGCCCGTCCGTAAACTTTACGGAATAGGGCCGAAGACGGAAGAGCAGCTGCACGTTTTGGGAATAAAAACTATCGGGGAGCTGGCCGCGACACAGCTGGAAGTTCTCGTTCAGCGGTTCGGCTTCTCGCATGGTCACTACCTTTACGACGCCGCTCGGGGCATCGACGAAACTCCTCTTGTCATTCACCGTGAGCCGAAATCAATAAGCCGCGAGACGACGTTCCAACGGGACGAGAAAAACTGGCAGGTCATCGCCGGAACGATCGCAAGACTAAGCCGTCAGATTATCAGCGACATGGTCGTGAAAGGATATACGGCCAGGACGGTCACCCTGAAAATCAGGTTCGATGACTTTCATACCGTTACCCGCGCCTGTTCTCTTGAGAAGGCAACGGATTCCGACGAAATAATCCGTAAAACCGCGTTTTCCTGCCTGCGGCGGATCGAGCTGAAACGACGTATCAGACTGGTCGGCGTCAGGGCGTCCAACCTTGAACACGCGGAGAGCCGCTTGCCGGGGGAAGTCCGTACTTGATTCAATAATAAAAATTATGCATGATTCTTTAGATGAGCTACGAAACACCGGGATTCCGCTGTTGGTTTGCAGAGCGGGATGGCGATGGAGAAAAACAAACTCCAATATGGCAAGCCCGGCGACGGAATTATGAAATGTAACGAAACACCTGGCTGAGGAGGTACAGAATGAGACGGGATCGGTATAAACTGCACATATGTATAATGATAACCCTTGTCCTGATTATCGCCCTGGGCGGGTGCACCCGCTACAGGGAAACGGGAGTCCGGGAAGCACCGATGCCCGAAGCGTCGACGTCCGCGGAAATAAGCGAGTCCGCTGAGACGGAGAAAACGGGACGGACGGCCAGTGAGGAAAGGGAGCGGCTGCTTCGGGAAGAAGCCCTGAAAGAGGTACAGGTTTTCGAGACCCGGAACATCCACTTCGAGTTCGACCGGTATGACCTGGGAGCGGAGGCACGAACCATTCTCGACGAACTGGGAACGTGGCTGCTGGAGAACAGGGATTTCGGTGTTGTCATCGAAGGGCATTGCGACGAACGGGGCACCGACGAATACAACCTCGCCCTGGGGGAACGGCGGGCAAAAGCAGCCAGGGACTATCTTGTTGCGATGGGCGTGGGCGCCGGCCGGGTCGGCACGATCAGCTATGGGGAAGAACGTCCCCTTGATCCGGGAAACAACGAAGAGGCGTGGGCAAAAAACAGACGCGCCGAATTCGTCATCAAGGGCCGCTGAACAGGAAAAAGCCGGCAAACGAAAAAACGTTCTTGTCCGGTTGGTCTGGGCCGACGCCGGTTTTCTTTTCGACAGCGCTGTTTCATAAAGGACACGGTCGTGGGCAGACCTGTTTATTCCGCATCCGGTGAAAAGGCCGGCACGGCGGGCGTCACAATTATCGCCCATCGAGGCGCCTCGGCATACTTTCCGGAAAACACACTTCCATCGTTCGAGGCAGCCGTGGAGCTCGGCGCCGACATGGTGGAGCTGGACGTTCAGCTGAGTCGCGATGGCGAGGTTATTGTTTTTCATGACGCGACACTGGAGCGGTGTACCGACGGCCGGGGCCGCGCGGCCGACCATTCCCTGAAAGAACTGAAAAGACTCGATGCCGGAAGCTGGTTCGACAGTCGGTTCGCGGGAACTCGCATACCGACGCTGGAAGAAGTATTATCGTTTTGCCGGGGGAAGATCGACGTCAACATCGAAATCAAGAACGAGGTCATAACCGCCGCCGGCGGTGGTATAGAAGAGCAATGCCTCGACATCGTCGATCGCTGCTGTTTGAGCGGCCGGGTTCTGTTCTCCAGTTTTAATCCATTGGTGCTGCGGCGTCTACGGCAGCTGAATCGGCATGTTCCCATCGCTGTTTTGTATGATAAATCAATTCACGGTTCGGAGCTGCCGTCGGGAATAACGGCCCTCTATGAAGCGAACGCCTTTAACTGCGGCCGGAGCGAGCTTGACGGGACCTGGCTTGTCGACCTTCGTGAGCACGGAATACCCGTAAATGTGTATACCGTTGATGACGAGGAAGAAATGAACCGGCTCATCGGGGCGGGTGTTGACGGTATTTTCACCAACCGGCCCGATATTTTGAGGAAACTCGTCGGCAGCCGCCGGAACAGGACAGCCAATGATCGTTTCAGACAGGGTGATAAAAACAGTCGTGGCTTCGCTTGATGCCCTGACGCGGGCACGGGGCATTGATATCCGCGTTCACGGCAGAGAGAACGTTCCCGATCAGCCGGTGCTCTTCGTGGTGAATCATTTCACCCGCCTTGAAACCGTTCTCATGCCCTACGTTATCAGGAAGTATTTCAACAGGTTTCCCCTGTCCCTGGCGGCACAGGGATTTTTCGGGAGGTATACCCCAAAGTTGTGGATTGATGGTTGAATAAAAAAAGCGTACCCTTCGGTTCGTTGTGATCAGCAACAAAAAAACCGAATTGGAGGATACGCTTGTGAAGAAGTCTACCGTGA
>DSBH01000214.1 GCA_011056825.1 Deltaproteobacteria bacterium
CGTAGATGTAATCCTTGGCCCGAATCACCGTGGATCCTGCGGGAGCCAGGAGTTCGTTCGCGCGGATAATGGACGCGATGAGGGCGTCGCCTTCGTAAACAGCGCTGAATTCTTCGAGGTTTTTACCCACCATCAGGCAGGATCGGTCCACGGAAAAAGCGACCAGTTTGATGCGGCCGCCGGCGAAATCCATTACCTCCGACGCTCCCGCGTATTCCATGAGGCTGATAGCTCTCTTGACGGCTTCCCGCTCGGGATTGATGCACAGGTCGATATTCAGGTAATTTTTGTCGAAAAGATTGGGCGCCTTGTCAAGATCGGGCGCCCTGATTCGCGCTATCTTGACGGGGACATTCGACTGGGTGGCGGCAAGCAGACAGGCGACGATGTTGGTTTCGTCGCTGTCGGTAACGGCGACCAGCATTTCCGCCTGCTCGAGTTTCGCCCTTTTCAGTATGCGGGGGCTGCTGCCGCTGCCATGAATAATCTGTACATCGAGATTTTCGGAGACATCTTTCAGGCGCTCCCCGTCCCTGTCGATAAGGATGATGTCGTTTCCCTCTTTCGACAGAATATCGGCGATATTGTAACCGACTTCACCGGCTCCTATAACGATAGCTTTCATGACTGTTTTCCTTTGCCGCCGCCGCGGCTTCAGGTCGCGGAAAAAGTGTCGTCACGGCGCTGCAATCCGTCGATTGCCGATCGGACGCCTCTTTCCACGTCCCGCAGCAGATGATACGATTCCACGATGTAAATCGACGGCCACTGTTCAGACAGTCGTCCCGACGCGCCGAGCGCGTCCAGCATTCCCGAAAGGAGTGATTCCGCCAGATCGGCCGTCGAAAGTTCTTCGCGGGCAGCTCCGGGAACGGAAGCGGCGAACTCATTGCAACCGGCCGCAGTGAACGAGTTTACAATCGCCGCGCCGGCCTGGTACAGGTTATTCGGAGCCAGATCTCCCGCCGTGCCGAGGCCGACAATCAAAACTTTCGGAGAAGGGAACGCACGCCGGTCCGGCGCAAGCAGGACGGTTTCCCCCTCCTTGCCGGTGATGCGTCCCGACGCCATCGAGCGCGATATCATGCCGTTCAGCCGCCAGTCAACCATGCCCGTGTATCCCCGGGGCGGACGTTCATCCGAGAAAAGGCCCAGCGCGAGACCTTCCTGCCACAATTCCTGAACGGGCGTCGATGTCAGGTTAATCTTCATGTCCTGTCTGCATGCGGGAATAAAAAGCGTCGAGAATGCCGTTGACGAAAGACCCGGAATTTTCGGAGCCGAAGGTTTTGCCGAGGTCTATGGCTTCGTTAAGGGTCGCCTTGGGCGGTATCTCCTCCAGGTAGAGCAGTTCGAAGACCGCCATGCGCAGAATGTTCTTGTCGACGCGAGCCATGCGTTCGAGGGACCAGTGATCGGAACAGTCGCGAATGGCCGTGTCGATCGCTTCGAGGTGTTCCGTTGTTCCCAGGATCAACATCGCGGCGAATTCACGCGCGTTCTCCGGCGCATCAAAATGCGACCAGAAAAGATCCAGGGCTTCGTGGGGATCGATGCCCGTCATGTCTATCTGGAAAAGAACCTGCAGGGCGATTTCCCGCGCCCTTCTTCGATGACCCATTAAGTCCTCGCTCGGTGATAGCTATAGCGCGCCCAGGAGATTTGCCATTTCAATCGCTGACAGAGCCGCGTCCCAACCCTTGTTGCCGGCTTTGGTTCCCGCACGCTCGATCGCCTGTTCAATCGTATCCGCCGTAAGAACGCCGAAGGCGATGGGAACCTCCGTTTCCAGTGACACGTGCGCTATTCCCTTGGTCACCTCGGCGCTGATGTATTCAAAATGCGGTGTCGCGCCTCGAATGACAGCGCCGAGACAGATGACGGCGTCGAATTTTCCGCTTTGCGCCAGTTTCTTTGCCACGAGCGGTATCTCAAAAGCGCCGGGGACCTTGACGAGAGAGATGTCTTCTTCTTCGGCGCCGGCCCGTTTCAGGGCGTCAAGCGCCCCGTCGACAAGCCGGGCGCAGATGAAATCGTTGAAACGGCTCGCGACAAGACCGAATTTTTTCCCTCTGGCTTCAAGTTTTCCTTCGATGGTACCGACCATGATGCCGTCCTCCTCCGGTGTATGCAGATTCTCGTGATTGTCTTTCGGGACATCCCTGTTGCGGGACGCGATCATGACTCAAGCAAGTGTCCCATTCTCGTTTTCTTTGTTTCCAGGTAGCGCCTGTTATTTTCATTCGGCGTGATAATGATGGGAACACGTTCCACCACCTCGACGTCGTAGCCTTCGAGACCTATGATTTTCTTCGGATTGTTGGTGAGTATGCGCATCTTTCGCACGCCCAGGTCGACCAGGATCTGCGCGCCGATGCCGTAATCCCGCAGGTCGTCCTTGAAGCCGAGATGGCGGTTCGCGTCGACCGTGTCCAGGCCCTGTTCCTGAAGACTATAGGCCCGGATTTTATTGGTCAGCCCGATTCCACGGCCTTCCTGGTGCATGTACACGATGACGCCCTTACCCTCCTGGTCGATCATTTCCATGGCACGGTGAAGCTGGTCGCCGCAATCGCACCGGAGCGAACCGAAAAGGTCGCCCGTGATGCACTCCGAATGAACCCGTACGAGCACCGCTTCATCCGGTTCGATCTCGCCCTTGACGAGGGCGATATGCTTCATATCGTCGACGTCGTTTTCGTAGACGATGATTTTAAAATCTCCGCCGTACACTGTCGGAAGGTTGGCTTCGGCGGCGCGCCTGATCAGGCGTTCGTGCTGCATACGGAAATTGATGATGTCGGCCACGGTAATAATCTTGAGGCCGTGTTCCTCCGCGAAAATTTCCAGGTCGGGCATGCGGGCCATGGTTCCGTCGTCTTTCATGATTTCGCATATAACACCCGCCGGCTTGAGTTTCGCCATACGGGCGAGGTCGGAGGATCCTTCCGTCTGCCCGGTCCGGACAAGCACGCCGCCTCGGCGGGCGCGTATGGGAAACACATGCCCCGGGCTGACCAGGTCGTCAGGTCCGGCGCCGTCGGCAATGGCCGTCTGGATGGTCACGGCCCGATCGCGGGCCGATATGCCCGTGGTGACATTTTCGCGGGCCTCAACCGATACGGTGAAGGCAGTTTCGAAGCGGGCCTTGTTGTTGCTGACCATGGGAGTGAGATTCAGCCTGTCGGCGATTTCCTCCGCGAGCGAAAGACAGATGAGACCGCGTCCGTATTTTGCCATGAAATTGATTGCTTCCGGCGTCACGTGTTCAGCCGCCATGCACAGATCGCCTTCGTTCTCACGATCTTCGTCGTCCACAAGGATAACCATCTTTCCCTGTTTTATATCTTCTATTCCTTCCTTGACGCTGCTTACCATGCTGTTGTACCTCGGTTATCGTAATAATCGGGGGCCTGCGCCCCCGGGCTTTTATAAAAAGCCCTTGTCCGCGAGAAAATCCATGTCGATGCCGCCGCCGGGGGTGACGAGCTTCTCCACGTATTTGCCTATTATATCCGTTTCTATGTTGACCCGGTCGCCCGCCTTTTTGAATCCCAGCGTTGTTTCTTCGGCTGTATGCGGAATGATGGTAACATAGAACCTGCTTTTTTCACATCTGTTCACCGTCAGGCTGATGCCGTCGACCGTGACGGAACCCTTCTCAACGATGTATTTGTCAAAGCGTGAATCCACGTCGAACCCGAATACCAGGGACTGTGACCGGGGAGTTCGCTCCCGAATGGTCCCGACGCAATCCACGTGACCCAGCACCAGGTGCCCGCCGAGAAACGAGGTCGGCCGAAGCGCCCGTTCCAGGTTGACCCTGTCGCCCTGCCGCAGTGCCCCCATCGTCGTCTTTGAGAGCGTTTCGGCGGATACGTCCACGGTGAACCCGTCGGCGTCGAGACTTGTGACCGTCAGGCAGGCGCCGCTGACGGATATGCTGTCGCCCTCTTTCGTGTCGTCCAGGCTCATCGCTGTGCCGAAACGCATCACCGCGTCCGCTCCGCGGTGCGACACCGACTGAAGCATGCCGAATCCTTCAACTATGCCCGTGAACATGAATGCCTCGTTATGTGCGTTTGCTCCGGGACCGCCGGGTTTCCTTGGTTTTTAAAACATCTTTGAGTTCTTCCATGAAGTCGTTCACATCCTTGAATTGCCGGTACACCGACGCGAAACGCACGTAAGCGACACCGTCCAGACGGTGAAGTTCCTCCATGATCTTTTCCCCGATGACTGAACTGGGGATTTCTTTTAATTGCGATTCCTGGCAGAACTCCTCCACGCGGTCGACGACCGCTTCGATGGAGTCCATGCTGATTGCCCGTTTCTCACAGGCCTTTTTCAGTCCCGAGAGAATTTTCACCCGGTCGAAGGGTTCCCGCCGGCCGTCTTTCTTGATGACTACGGGAATGACGTCTTCCACGTATTCGTACGTGGTGAAGCGCCGTGAACAGGCCAGGCATTCCCGCCGTCGGCGGATCGAGTTCCCGTCTTTGCTGAGGCGGGAATCGATGACCTTGTTTTCGCTGTTGGAGCAGAAAGGACATTTCATAAGCATGTTACCTTGATGCTCGCCTCGTCCAGCATTTCCCGCGACAGTTCGTCGGGATAGCCGTCCCGGTAAAAAATTGTCGTGATGCCCGCGTTGATGAGCATTTTTGAGCAGATGATGCATGGGTGATTGGTACAGTACAGGGTGGCGCCCCGAGTGCTGACGCCGTGCAGGGCGGCCTGGATGATGGCATTCTGTTCGGCATGCAGTCCCCGGCACAATTCGTGACGCTCTCCCGAAGGGATGTGCAGTTGTTCCCGAAGGCACCCGCGTTCGATACAGTGCGTGATGCCCGAAGGAGCGCCGTTGTAGCCCGTGGTCAGAATCCGCCGATCCCGGACGAGTACCGCGCCGACCCGCCGTCTGAGGCAGGTCGACCGCATGGATACCAGCTCCGCTATGTCCATGAAATAACGGTTCCAACTGGGACGTTCAGCCGCCGCCTCTCGTTGTGATTTCATTGAATTTCCCGCGGGCCGCGGTTATCCCGTGCCCGTAGTCCTTTCGCTGTTAGAGCGCAAGCCTCGCATTGTACAGCGGGAAGGCCTCGCAGAGAGCCGTCACCTCGTTCCGCACTTTCGCGATGACCGTTTCGTTTTCCACGTCATCGATAATGGAAGCGATCATGCGCGCGATTACTTTCATTTCCTCTTCTTTCATGCCCCGTGTGGTGATCGCCGGCGTACCAAGCCGTATGCCACTCGTCACCTGGGGTCCGCGCGTGTCAAAGGGAATGCCGTTTTTGTTGGTTGTGATGCCGGCCCGGTCTAATGCAATTTCCACGTCCCGGCCCGTTACCCCCTTGTCGGTCAGGTCGACCAGCATGAGGTGGTTATCGGTTCCTCCTGATACGAGACGGATTCCTCGTTCCATAAGTTCTTCGGCCATGGCCCGCGCATTGGCAACGATCTGTTGCTGGTACTGCTTGAATTCCGGCTGCAGCGCCTCTTTGAAGGCCACCGCCTTGGCGGCGATGATGTGCATCAGCGGCCCGCCCTGACTGCCCGGGAAAACACGGCTGTTCAGGGTTTTCGCATATTCCTCCCGGCACATGACCATGCCGCCTCTTGGCCCACGCAGGGTTTTGTGAGTAGTCGTGGTAACGAATTCGCAGGTCGGCACCGGCGACGGGTGCAAGCCGGTCGCTACCAGGCCCGCTATGTGGGCGATATCGGCCATGATAACGGCGCCGACTTCATCGGCGACTGTCCGGAACGCCTCGAAATCAATGGTGCGCGGATAGGCGCTCGCGCCCACGATGATCATCTTCGGGCGGTGCTTCTTCGCCTGTTCTTCCACTTCGTTGAAGTCTATGGTTTCCTTTTCCCGGTCCACTCCGTAGGAGACCACGTTATAAAAGCGGCCCGAAAAATTGACCGGACTGCCGTGCGAGAGGTGACCTCCGTGCGACAGGTTCATGCCCATGACGGTATCGCCCGGTTTCAGCGTTACGAAATACACCGCCATGTTGGCCTGTGTGCCCGAGTGGGGCTGCACGTTGACATGATCGGCGCCGAAAAGCTCCTTCGCCCGCTCGATGGCGAGCGTTTCGGCGATATCGACAAACTCGCACCCTCCATAATATCGTTTACCGGGATAGCCCTCGGCGTACTTGTTGGTCATGATCGATCCCTGGGCTTCCAGGACGGCTTCACTGACAAAATTTTCAGAAGCGATCAGCTCGATTTTCCCCGCCTGCCGCTGTGTTTCTTCTTGTATGGCATCGGCGATTTCAGGATCGATGTTTCGTAAAAAAGACATTCTGTTTATCCTCCTCGTTTTCAGCGCTCAGGGCAACATACTCTTCTACCGGTTTGTTCCTGAAAGTTCAAGTTTGAAATAAAATTAAGCCTCTTGATCGTCCGGGGCACATGTGAGCAGCGGCCCCGGGAGCATCTCCCGGGGCCGCCAGCCCGCCTTTCGTTATTTGGGGAGAGGCGCGTTCGACGGCGGCTTGAGCAACTCGATTTTTCGAAGCCTCGGTACGTGTCGTCCACCTTCGAAATCCGTCGTGAGCCAGATGTCGACGATTTCCTTTGCCGTTTCCACGTCCGTTTTTCGTCCTGCCAGGACAAGCACGTTTGCGTCGTTATGCTCCCTGCTTAATCTCGCCATCTCGGGATCAAGACAGAGAGCCGCGCGTATACCGTGATAGCGGTTCGCCGTAATGGACATGCCGATACCGGAACCACAAATCAATATACCGCGGTCCGCGGTGCCGGACAGAACATTTTCCACCACGTCCCCTACAAAATCAGGATAATCGACGGATTCGAGGCTGTCAGTTCCCGCGTCGAACAACCGGTGGCCGTTGCCGGCAAGCCAGGTTTTTAATTCTTCTTTCAGGGTGAAGCCGCCGTGATCGGCTCCCATGGCGATATTCACGAGTACCTCCCGGAATCAAATTTTTTCAGCACGATGACTGAGTTGACGCCGCCGAAACCGAACGAATTCGACATGGCGACGTAAAGGTTCCTTTGCACCGGCCGGTGAGGCGTGAAATCGAGATCGCATTGGGGATCGGGATTGTCGAGATTGATAGTGGGGGGGACCGTGTTTTCGTTAAGAGCCTTGACGGTCAGCACTGCCTCGATGCCGCCCGCAGCGCCGAGCATGTGGCCCGTCATAGACTTGGTGGAACTCACCGCCAGCGATTGGACATGATCGCCGAAAACCGTCTTTATGGCCTGCGTTTCGTAGATATCGTTGAGCTGCGTCGATGTGCCGTGAGCGTTAATGTAGTCGACATCGGCCGGCGAAAGACCGGCGTCCCGCAAGGCGAGATCCATGCAACGAGCAGCCCCCGGATGGCCGGGCGGCGGCGCCGCGATGTGATACGCGTCGCAGGTTGACGCGGTGCCGATGATTTCAGCGAGAACAGTTGCTCCTCGTTCGAGTGCCGTTGTAAGTTCTTCGAGCACCATGACGGCGGCCCCTTCACCGATAATGAAGCCGTCCCGTTCGGCGTCGAAAGGCCTGCTCGCCCGTTCCGGTTCGTCGTTCCGTGTCGACAGGGCCCTCATGGCGTTGAATCCAGCAACGGCCAACGGACTGACAGCGGCGTCGGTGCCTCCCGTGAGCATCGCGTCGGCGTATCCGTCCGCGATAAGCCTTGCCGCATCGCTGATGGCGTTGTTGCCGGCGGCGCAGGCGGTAACGACGCAGCTTATGGGGCCCCTGGCGCCGAGGTGTATAGCCACGTTGCCCGGCGCCAGATTCGCCAGGACAGCCGGAATAGCCGTGGGCGACATGCGCCGCGGCCCCGCCTTCATGATATTTTCTTTTTCCCGTTCGATCGTCTGGAGACCGCCGATCGCGGAACCCATGAGTACCCCGATACGATCGGCGTTGGTTTCGTCGATGACCAGGCCGGCATCGTCAACGGCCATGCGGGCGGCGGCCAGGGCGAAAATAATAAAATCATCCAGACGGCGGAGTTCCTTCGCGCCGATAAAGGCGAGCGGATCAAAACCCTTGACCTCACCGGCTATGGTGGTGGAAAAACCTGTCGCATCGAACTTCGTGATCGGACCTATGCCCGATCTGCCCGCCAGGACGCCCGCCCAGGTGTCCGCCACGGAATTCCCCAAAGGATTGACTGTTCCCAGTCCCGTGACGACGACTCTTCTGCGCGCGCGATCCATCATAAATCAGGCAACCCGCTGTTTCAGATATTCGACCACGTCCCGAACGTACCGGATCTTTTCGAGATCCTCGTCGGCGATTTCGATCCCGAAAATATCTTCCATTGCCATCACCATTTCAACGATGTCCAGGGAATCGGCCCCGAGATCGTCGATAAAGGCGGCGTCGAGACGGTACTCTTCCTCGGTGATGTTAAGTTGATTGATGACGGCTTCTTTTACTTTTTCCTCGATAATCGCGATGTCAACGGCCATTCGTTTCCTCCTGTTTGTAATAACGCCGCGCGATGCGCGCCGGTTTTTCGTTACATGTATAATCCGCCGTTCACGCGGATGACCTGTCCTGTGATATATTCCGCGTCCGGCGATACGAGAAACGCCACGGCCGCGGCCACGTCTCCGGGATTTCCCATGCGCCCCAGCGGAACCTGCTCGAGAATACGTCGACGGTTTTTTCCGTCCAGTTCCGTGGTCATGTCCGTTTCAATGAATCCCGGCGCGACGGCGTTGACACAGATGTTGCGTGATCCCACTTCCTTCGCCAGTGACCGCGTGAATCCCAGTACGCCCGCCTTCGAAGCCCCGTAACAGGCCTGCCCCGCGTTACCTCCCTCGGCGACGACGGACACCATGTTGACGATGCGCCCCCATCGCCGTCGAAGCATGCCGCGGAGAACGGCGCGGCAGCAATTGAAGGTTCCCTTGAGATTGGTGTTCATGAGCGCATCCCAGTCCGCTTCACCGGTACGAAGGACCAGGGCGTTCATGGTCATGCCGGCGTTGTTTACCAGTATGTCGAGGCTGGACTGTTCCTTTAAAATTTTTGTCGTCGCATGGCGGACGCTTTCCGTCTGCGCGACATCGAAAGGCGCCGGGGCGCCGCGTCCGCCGATCCGCTCGACGGCTTCAAGAGTTTCACGGGCGGCTTCCTCGTTGCTGAGATAATTAACGTACACAAAGGCGCCCATGGCGGCCAGCCGTATCGCCACAGCCCGGCCGATGCCGCGGGACGCTCCCGTAACGAGGGCGACTCGATTATCCAGAATACCCGGTTCCTTCATATTGCTAACTTCCCGGCCGATCCGGATCAGAGGCCGGCCAGGGTTTCCTCCAGGGACCGACGGTCCTCGATATTGAACAGCCGGATTCCCGGCACGATACGCTTGATGAGGCCGGAAAGCGTCTTTTTCGGTCCCAGCTCGACAATCGTCGTCACGCCCGCCCCCTCCATTCGTTCTATGGTTTCCTGCCACCTGACGGGATCGGTAAGCTGACGGACCAGGAGGGAGCGGGTGCTTTCCCGGTTGTGAGTCAGTGTCGGATCACAGTTCGGAATAACCGGAATGGTGCAATTTTCAAACGATACGGTGGAAAGCGTGTCGTCGAGACGGCGGGACGCCTCATCGAGCAGCCCGCAGTGGCAGGGAACGCTTACGGATAACCTGCGGCCCCGGCCTCCCTCGGCCTGCGCCCGTCTGATCACGTCATCTACGGCGGCGGTGGTCCCCGATACAACAAGCTGGCTCGGCCCGTTGAAATTTGCCGCCGCGACGATTTCTCCGTCCCGGTTCGACTCGCGGCAGATCCTGTCCAGGGTGGAGCCATCCAGGTTCATGATCGCGGCCATGGCGCCACTTCCTTCGGGTACTGCCTCGTGCATGTAGGTCGCTCGGGCCTTGACGAGACGCAGCATATCCGGAAACGGAAAAGCACCCGCCGCCGTAAGGGCGGCATATTCACCCAGGCTGTGTCCGGCTGCGGCGATGGGGCTTACGGAACTGTATCGCTCGAAAACCCTGAAGGCGGCCATGTCCACGGTAAAGACCGCTGTCTGGGTGTTGATGGTGCTGTCGAGTTCTTCCGGGGTTCCGTCGAAACACAACGCTGCCATGTCCCGGCCGAGGGCCTCCGATGCTTGCTCGAAAGTTTGCCTCGCCTCGTCGAAGGCGGCGTACAGGTCCTTTCCCATTCCCGGGTACTGCGATCCCTGCCCGGGAAACACCAAGGCACAGTCAGCTGTCATAGTCGGTCAGGTCTCCGTTCCATGGATCGGTGTCGCATGGACGCCGATCGGCAAAAGCCGCCCGCTATTCCACCGATATGACGTCTCTGCCCTTGTAGGTTCCGCAGTTGGGACATACCCGATGGGGCAGTTTCGGTTCTCCACACTGGGGACACACAGATGCCGCCGGCGCCGTAAGGGCGTCGTGGGACCGTCGTTTGTTCCGTCTCGCTTTTGAATGTCTTTTTACTGGATTTGCCATGTTTTCAGGACCCCTTTTTTGCTACCTTGAAATTTTTTAACACCGTGAAAGGCGAATTTTTTGTTTCTTCCGTCGAGTGACCGCAATCACCCTTGTTCAGGTTTTGCCCGCACACGGGGCAGAGCCCTTTGCAGTTCTCGCTGCAAACCGCGCTGATTGGAAACTGCAGCAGGACCTGTTCGAGGATGATCGGTTCCAGCTCGATAAGGTCATCCCGGTAAATCCCTGTTTCCAGGTCCCCTTCCGCCAGTTCAATGTCGCTGTCCTGCTCGTACCCCGTCTGCGCGGGCGTCATCGCGTAGAAGAAGGCGCCCTTCAATGACAGGGAAAACAGTTCCAGGCACCTCGTGCAGGCGGTGGAGCAGTGAATCTCGACGCTGCCCCTGATGGACACCCGTTTTCCCGACCGGTCGGCCCGGCAATGAAACAGGATTTCATCCACGCGAAATCGACGTGCCGTTTCCTGCGGCGCCCGGCTCTCAAACCACGATTCGTCTCTCGTGCAGTCAATCGAGAGTCCCTCCGGGGGAATTTCAGAAACGATTATACTCATGACCTCTACCGGAA
>DSBH01000201.1 GCA_011056825.1 Deltaproteobacteria bacterium
GAAATCGTGTGTATGCCCACAAAGGTGTACCGGGGGTTCGAATCCCCCTCTCTCCGCCATTTTTTCCATTCGGCATGATGGCCGGGTCCCGGGGAACGACGGATCGTAAACCCCGTCAGATCCGGAAGGAAGCAGCGGTAGCGTTTCCGGCGTTTGCTCCGGGGTCGCCCGGCCGTCAGTGCATAAGATTACAGGAGCCGTTTTTCCATGGAATACGTCGTTCTGGCCCGTTCCTGCCGACCGCAGAAATTCGGCGAAGTGGTCGGCCAGGATCACGTGGTGACAACGCTGAGGAACGCTATTCGAATGAACAGGGCGGCCCACGCGTATCTCTTCAGCGGTCCCCGCGGCACCGGTAAAACGACGGTTGCCAGGATCATGGCGAAAGCTCTCAACTGCAGCGAACGGGAGACGGAAGAACCCTGCGACCAGTGTGCCAGTTGCCGTGAAATCCGGGACGGCGTTTCCATCGATGTACGGGAAATCGACGGCGCTTCGAATCGCGGCATAGACGAAATTCGCGAACTGAAAGAAAATATAAGGTTTGCCCCGGTTTCATCCCTTTACAAAATCTACATTATCGACGAAGTGCACATGCTGACGAAGGAGGCATTCAACGCACTTCTGAAGACACTTGAAGAACCTCCGCCTCACGTGATTTTCATGTTCGCCACGACGGAAATTCACCGGGTTCCGCCGACCATCCTTTCCCGGTGCCAGCACTTCGATTTCAACCGAATATCCATCCGCCAGATTACTGAAAATCTCGCGGCCATCGCCGAAAAGCTGAATATTTCCATCAGTCCCCGGGGGCTCGCGCTGATCGCCCAGGCAGGCGCGGGAAGCCTTCGCGACGCCCAGAGTCTCTTCGATCAGGTGATTTCCTATGCCGGTGAAACGATCGCAGACGGCGACATTGAAGCCGTCCTCGGCATTACCGATCGCGGGTACATCTTGGACCTGTTACAGGCCGTGCTGGACGGCAGGGCCGGAGCATGCCTAGAAATCGTAAACGATATGTACTACGCGGGAGAAGACATCCGGCGTTTTTACCAGACGTTTACCCGCGCCCTGATGGGTCTCCTGACGGCATGTGTTTCGAAGAATGACGAGCTCCTGGAGGAATTCACCGAAGACGAACGGCGGGAACTGCGTCGCCGGGCCGAAACGGTTCCGGCCGAGGCGGTTGAGCGTCTGCTCGGAATGCTCCTGGCGGGAGACGAGGACATGCGAAGAGCGTCCGATTCCCGGCTGCAATTCGAGTACCTGCTCGTGAAAATGGCTACACTGGAGCCGATTATTCCCGTCGATGAAATGATCAATCGCCTCGAAGCCCTTGAAAGCCGCCTGCGTTCAGGGGGGAGCCGGGGTCGAACAGCTCCTGCACGTCCGGAAGCGCCGGGAAAAACACCGGGACCGGAGGAACCGCCTCCGCCGGTAGAGGAGCCGGTTGAGCAGGAAGACGTCACCGGAGAGGATCGGCTGTGGAAACTCTTTCGGAAACGGTTGAAGCAGGAGAACCCCATTCTTTTTTCCAAGATGTCGGAAGGTATTTTACTTGCGGCCGGGGAAGGAATTATAAAAATCGGGTTCCCTCAAGGGTTCGTCTTTCTGGACAACCTGCGGGAACCGGCAGCGCTGGAACTTATGAGCCGCGTGGCGTCGGAATGCGCGGGAAGCGAGGTCAGGGTTCGGATAGAAGAAATGAACGGCCGAAACAAGGGAAACGGGGTGAACGGCAATGCCGACGGAAAGCGTCCGCTTGAAGAAATCAAGAGTGAGGCCCTGCGGCATCCCATGGTTCAGAAGGTGCTTGACACCTTCGAAGGGGCGGAAGTACGGGATGTGAGAATCAAGGAAGAACGTTCGCGTTCGTAAGGAGGTGGAGGGTGTCCCAGAATTTTGGAAAACTGATGAAACAGGCCCAGCAGATGCAGGCGAAAATGCTTGAAATGCAGGAAGAGCTGGAGAAGCGGACAGTGGAAGCTTCGTCCGGCGGCGGTATGGTGACGGCGGTGGTCAACGGCAAATTTGAGCTGGAATCGCTGAAGATAGAACGGGACGTGGTCAGTCCCGACGACGTCGAAATGCTCCAGGATCTTGTCATCGCGGCGGTCAACGAGGGTATTCGCAAGGCCCAGGAAATGACGCGCGAAGAAATGGCGAAGGTCACCGGAGGGATGAATATACCGGGCCTGATGTAGCATCAACCGGAAGAACGGGTTCGACCGTGCCGGCGAAGCGTGCCGGATCAGGAAGAAAGAAGGTGTTATGACGGGGTATCCTCTGCCGATCAGGAGACTGATCGGTGAATTCAGCAAGTTTCCGGGCATAGGAGAAAAAACGGCGGCCCGGCTCGCCGCGTTTGTGTTGCAATCATCCACGCCCGACATGGAAAGGCTTGCCGAAACAATTCTTGAAGTGAAGAAAAAGATCACCCTGTGCCGCGTCTGCTATAACCTGGCGGAGCAGGATCTCTGCGATATCTGCCGCGACGCATCAAGGGACCGTGGTATCATCTGCGTGGTCGAAGACACGGATTCACTGGTTGCAATCGAGGAAAGCGGTGGTTTCAAGGGAACGTATCACGTGCTTCACGGCGTGCTGTCTCCCGCCGATGGTATCGGCCCCGAACAACTGCACCTGGCCGACTTGGCGCGACGGGTAAAAGACGACGGTGTGCGGGAGGTGCTCGTGGCAACCAATCCAAGTGTCCAGGGAGAAACGACGGCCCTGCTCATCAAGCGGCTTCTCAATGAAATGGATGTCACGGTGACACGGATCGCTCTCGGCGTTCCCCTCGGCGGTAACCTCAAGTACATCGATAAAATGACGATGGCGAAGGCCATAGAATTCCGGCGGGGGGTATAGGTCCGTTCATGGGCTCTTCGCGTGAAATATCGGTTTCTCTCGTCGCCGACAAAGTGAAGGAGTTGTTTGTCGAGGCGAACAGGACGCTCGGCGCCGACGTAAGGGCTGTCATCGAAGCGGCCCGGGATGCCGAGAATTCCGAGCTGGGGCGATGGGCCTTCGACCAGATTGTTGAAAACATCGACGTGGCGGCCCGCGACTCATTGCCGCTCTGCCAGGATACGGGGCTGGCGGTCGTATTTATTGAAATCGGGCAGGATGTGCACCTGGTGGGCGGGGGGCTCGTCGAAGCCGTCAACGACGGCGTGCGCCGTGCTTACAAGGAAGGGTATTTTCGAAAATCGGTCTGTGACCCCCTGTCGAGAGTGAACACCGGCGACAACACACCGGCCGTCATCCACGTGGACATCGTGCCGGGCGGCCGCCTGCGCCTTCTCGTGATGCCCAAGGGCGGCGGCAGTGAAAACATGAGCACTATGGCGATGCTCACGCCTTCCGACGGCGTGGAAGGCATCAAGCGGTACGTTGTGGAAACGGTGCGGCGCGCCGGTCCCAATCCCTGCCCGCCGATCATCGTGGGCGTGGGTATCGGGGGCAGCATGGAAGCGGCCGCCATCGTGGCGAAAAAGACGCTTGCGCGTTCGCCGGGACGTCCCAACGAAAAGGATCCGCGCCTGGCGGCGCTCGAGCGGGAACTCCTGGACGACATCAACGCGCTCGGTATCGGGGCTGAGGGATACGGCGGTACAACCACCGCGCTTGCCGTTCACGTCGACATGATTCCCTGTCATATCGCGTCACTGCCCGTGGCGGTGAATATTCAATGTCACGTGGCGCGGCACCGGGAAATAATTATATAAAAAATATATCCGCCGGGCGTCGCGACATGTTTCAACTGCGGGTGCCGGCGGCGATTTTTTCGCGGGATAGAAACCAATGAAGCAACCTGTCGTTATTCACACGCCTCTTGACGAGCGGACCCGCCGGAACCTTCGGGCGGGAGACCGCGTTTTGCTCACGGGCACCGTCCTTACGGGCCGGGACGTTGCTCACAGGAGAATGTACGAGGCGGTGACGGCCGGCCGGGATCTTCCGGTTGATCTTGACAATGCGGTGCTCTTTTATGCCGCTCCGACGCCGGCTCCGCCGGGCCGCGTCATCGGTTCTATCGGTCCCACCACGAGCGGCCGCATGGATCGCTACACGCCGATGCTGCTTGAAAGAGGCCTCGGGGCCATGATCGGCAAAGGGAGCCGCTCCCGCGAGGTCCGCGATGCGATTGATCGGCATGGCGCCGTGTATTTCGGCGCTCCCGGCGGTGTGGCGGCGCTCATGTCGCGGTGTGTCCGCGAGGCCCGTATCATAGCGTACGAAGACGCAGGTCCCGAGGCAATGATGGAACTTGCCGTCGTTGATTTTCCGCTCGTTGTCATCAATGACTGCGTGGGCGGGGACCTGTACGAGACAGTCAACCGTGAAACGCCGTAGTCCGGGCGTGCGTGGATCTCTGAGCCGGTACTTTCGCACAAGTACACAAACCCCCCATTTTTGTCATTCCGGTGAAAACCGGAATCCAGTATTATTAATCGATTTCCGGATTCACTCTTACGGGTGCTACAGTCGGCCTGCTCCGGTATGATGATTAAGGGGGTTTCGCAAAGCTTTCTAATTCACGGGTTTTCTGCCGGTTATGTTTGTGTAAATGCACGCTGTTAGAAGGACGCGGGAATTTTATTCGAAACTTTTGTTGACAGGTGTATCCATATTAATATACATGAACCACTTTAATAAAACGCAGGGAGATTTTCTGTATGGTTGAGATACGGTGGCACGGACGGGGTGGTCAGGGAGCGGTGACATCGGTCGAGATGTTCGCGCTGACGGCTATTGAAGAAGGCAAGTTCGCCCAGGGTTTTCCCAGTTTTGGTCCCGAAAGGCGGGGAGCGCCGGTGGCGGCCTTCAACCGGGTCGACAACAAGCGGATCAAGGTCAGGTCGGGTATTTATAAACCGGACGTGGTGGTTGTACTCGATCCCAGCCTCATGAGCACGGTCAACGTGGTCGAGGGACTGAAACCCGACGGCATTCTCATTGTCAACACCGTCGAGAGTCCCGCGGAGATCGGAAAGAAAACCGGTTTCAAGGGAACCATCGCCACGGTCGACGCGGCGCATATCGCCCGCGAAGAACTGGGCGTGCCGATCACGAACACCACCATGCTGGGGGCCCTCATGCGGGCGACGAAGCTGGTTAAAATAGAATCGGCGGAGGTCCCTCTGAAAAACAGGTTCGGCCGCCTGGCCCCGCGGAACGTAAAGGCCATGACGAGAGCATATAAAGAATTGAAAATTTCGAAAGCAGCGTAAACGATCGCAAGGGTGAAATCCAATGGAAAAAAAGAAGAAATGGCCGGAAGACTGGCAGGACGTTAATCCCGGCTTAATGGTGTTTCGACCGGGAAGTGCCCGGGAATACCAGACCGGTTCCTGGCGGGCGGATCGACCCATTTTTGACGAGAGCAAGTGCATCCGCTGCGGCCTCTGTTACATTTTCTGTCCCGAGGGCTGTATTTCCCAGGACGAAAGAGGCTATTTTCACGCCGATCTCGATTATTGCAAAGGTTGTGGAATCTGTGCCCATGAATGCTGGTCCGGCGCCATAACCATGGTCGAGGAGGGATAGCAGATGTCGAAACGAATAGGAATGGAAATAGCGCTCGCCGCCGCTGAAGCGGTCGCACTGTGCCGTCCCGAGGTAATAGCGGCGTATCCCATAACGCCCAACACCCACATCCCGGAGCATCTTTCCGATATCGTGGCGGACGGGCGGCTCGACGCCGAGTTCATCTGCGTGGAATCGGAGCACACGGCGCTGAGCGCCTGTTGCGGTGCTTCAGGAACCGGCGCGAGGGCCTTCACGGCCACCAGTTCACAGGGCCTTGCCTATATGACGGAAATCATCCCCATTGCTTCGGCCATGCGGCTCCCCATCGTCATGATCATCGGCAACCGCGCCCTGTCGGGGCCGATCAACATATGGAACGACCAGAGTGACGTCATGTACCAGCGTGACGCGGGCTGGATATCGATGTTCGCCAATAACGGCCAGGAAGTGATCGACATGTCCATCCAGTCCTTCAAGATCGCCGAGCACCGCGACGTCATGCTGCCGGTGAACCTGAACCTGGACGGATTTCAGCTTACCCACGTTGTTGAGCCCATGGAAATGCCCGACCAGGCCGAAGTTGACGCATTCCTGCCGTCCTTCAAGCCCCTGGCGACGCTTCATCCCGACAAGGTTGTTTCCATGGGTACCCTGGGACTGCCCGATATATTCAACGAGGCGATGGAAGCAAAAGACGAGGTGTTGAAGAATTCCAGGAAAGTCATCCTCGATGTCTGGAAGGAATGGAAGCAGAAATTCGGTCGTACTTATGAACCTATCGAGTCATGCAAAATGAAAGGCGCGGAGATCGCGCTTGTGAGTATGGGTTCCATGGGAGAAACGGCGGAAGTGGCCGTGGACGAGCTGAGAAAACAGGGCGTTCCCGTCGGACTGTTGAAACTGCGCCTCTGGCGACCCTTTCCCTTCAAGGACTTGAAAAAGGCCGTGAAGGGCGTCAAGGTGCTGGTGGTGCTTGACAGGGCCGTTTCCTTCGGTGGGCCGGGTGGTCCAGCCTTTTCGGAAGTGCGGTCCGCGCTGTACAATGAGCCGGACAAACCGTTTGTCATGAACGAGATTATCGGTCTGGGCGGCAGGGACGTCCGCGTCGAAGATTTCGTGAAGATCGTCGAAAAAGCGCAGAAGGCCCTGAAGACGAAACCCAAGGATGATTACGAAATATACGGAGTGAGGGGATCATGAATATAGTCGAAAATTTTGATCTGTACGCCCCGAAGCTTACGGACAGAAAAGAATATTTCAGTCCGGGACACCGCGCCTGCCAGGGATGCGGCGAGGCTCTGGGCATCCGGCTCATGTGCAAGGCCCTGGGCAAGGACACGATCATCGTCAACGCGACGGGATGTATGGAAGTCGTTTCGAGCATGTATCCCACGACGGCCTGGGAACTTCCCTGGATTCACGTGGCCTTTCCCAATTCCGCGTCAGTCGGCGCCGGTGTTGAGGCCGCTCTGAAAGTTCTCCGACGGAAGGGGAAAATCGCCGACCGCGACGTGAAGACTGTTTGCATAGGCGGCGACGGGGGGACCTTCGACATAGGGCTGCAGGCACTGTCGGGGACCATGGAACGTGGACACGACCTGCTGTATGTCTGTTTCGATAACGAGGCGTACATGAACACGGGTATTCAGCGGTCGGGCGCGACGCCTTTCGGCGCGTCAACCACGACGAACCCCGCCGGGTCCGCCAGTATCGGTAAAAACCAGTGGAAGAAAAATGTCGCCGAGATCATGGTGGCCCATAATGTTCCGTACATTGCCACGGCCTGTCCAAGTTACCCGGTTGATTTCATGAACAAGGTCAAGAAAGCGCGGGAATTCAAAGGTCCCAGCTTTATTCACTGCATGAGCGTTTGCCCGACCGGATGGCGGATTCCGTCGGCGGAATGCATTAAGATGGGGCGGCTCGCCGTTGAGTCGGGTGTATTCCCGCTCTACGAAGTGGAAAACGGCAGGTACCGCTTTACTTACCGACCCGAACCGCTCAGGCCCGTCGAACAATATATTAAAAAACAGGGCCGGTTCAGGCACCTGACGCCGGAAACCATCGAGTCTGTTCAGAAGAGGGTAAACCTTGAATACAAGAAACTCGTCGACAGGGTGGATGGTCTCCATTCCTGGGATGAACTGGAGCTTGCGGATTAACGAGGCAGAAAACGCATAAGGTGATTCAGGCATGAAGAATATTGCATTCAGCAGTTGGGATGGAAAAATCATCGATAACAGGAAAGGCGCGTCGTCGAAAGCGAAAAAGGCCGAGCCCCTGTTTCCCAGACTTCGAACGGGAGAGTCGCCCGCGGCCGTCATGGCGTGGAACGGGCTGGTGCTGACGGATTCGAAGCAGGACGTACTCTCTCTGACCGTGAGATATCTGAATGAGGCGAGGAAAATATCCTGCGGTGAGTGCTCGGTCTGTATGCTGGGAATCGACACGCTCCTGGACATGATAAACAGTCTCGCGGCCGGTGAATCTTCGAAGACCATCATCGCCGACATGAATAACGTGGCGAAGCAGGCGGCAGCCAATAGTAAATGCGCTTTCGGCCAGACAGTCTTCACTCCCGTCATCGACGCCCTCAAATATTTCAAGGCCGATTTCCAGGCGCTGGCGAAGGGCGAACGGTCGATCGACGACAGTTCGTATGAGGTTACAGTGACGGCGCCGTGCGTCAATGCTTGCCCCGCGAGTCTTGACATTCCGGGCTATATTGAACTGATCAGGAACGGTCGTTTCGCGGAGTCACTCGAGTTGATCCGTCGCCAATGCGTTATGCCGGGAACAATCGGACGCGCGTGCACCCATCCCTGTGAGGAAGCCTGTGTCAGGGCTGGTCTTGATGAACCGCTTGCCATACGGCTTCTCAAGAGAGCGGCCGCTGACCAGGAACAGGAAACAGGCGCGGCGGTTCCCAAAACGCCGGTTGCCGAGAAAAACGAAAATGTTGCCGTCATCGGCTCCGGACCGGCGGGACTGGCGGCTGCTTACCGCCTTCGCCGCAAAGGATACGGCGTGACCATATTTGAAGCGTTGCCGCGGGTCGGTGGCATGGTCGCGGCCGGCATTCCCGAATACCGCGTTCCCGACGAAGTGCTGAATCACGAAGTGGACGTCATCAAGCGGTCCGGCGTGAAAATAAAGATGAACAGCAGGATCGACAAGCTTGACATGAAGGCCTTTGAGAAAAAAGGGTTCAAGGCGGTTTTCGTCGCCGTTGGCGCTCACGAAGGTAATGCCATGGGCGTTGAGGGAGAAGAGCAGAAATGCGAAGGCCTCGTGGACGGTGTGGAATTCCTTCGCGACATGAACTTGGGAAATCCCGTGAAACCGAAAAAGAAGGT
The DNA here is from genome assembly GCA_011056825.1 of Deltaproteobacteria bacterium. GTDB lineage: Bacteria > Desulfobacterota > Syntrophia > Syntrophales > UBA2210 > MLS-D. The sequence goes on from DSBH01000201.1 coordinate 8,892, forward strand.
GGTCGTCATCGGCGGTGGCAACGTGGCCTTGGATTGCGCCCGCAGTTGCAAACGGCTGGGTTTCGCGAATGTGGAAATAATATATCGCCGCACCCGGAAGGAAATGCCCGCGGGAGCGGAGGAAGTCGAAGCGGCCCTCGAGGAAGGCGTGAAGATAACTTACCTGGCGGCGCCCGTGAAAATCATCGCCGACAAGGGCAAATTCAAGGCGGTTGAGTGCAGAAAAATGAAACTCGGCGCCCCCGACGAAAGCGGACGGCGGCGTCCCGTGCCCGTGAAGGGTTCGGAATACCAGGTGAAGGCGGACATGATTATTCCGGCGATCGGCCAGAAGCCCGTCCTTCCCGTCGTAAGCGGCACGAAAAAACTTGCGACAACATCCTGGGGCACGATCAAGGCCGATCCCGATACCTTTGAAACTTCGGTTCGGGGACTATTCGCCGGTGGTGACTGCGTGCTTGGACCGGCCACACTGATCGAGGCTCTCGACGCGGGAAACCGCGTCGCGGAGAGCATCGATGCTTACCTGAACGGAAGACGGCCCGAAGTGGAAAAACTTTCATTCGAGGGTGTTGACCTTGCCAGACAAAGAAACAGGGGGTTCGTGGTTAAGGCCGCCGCGGCTGACGCGGGCATGATGGACGCAAAAGAACGGGCGTCAGGGTTCGAAGAAGCCGAAAACGGTTTCTCGCCGGCGCAGGCCATGGATGAAGCGAAGCGGTGTCTCCGGTGTTACCGTCTCGTCGTCTGGAACGAGGCCTGACGGACGCGTATTTATATTCCAGAAGAGTAAAAGGGGAATAGAATGGTTACCATACAAATAGACGGGAAAAAGATTAGGGCCGCGGAAGGATCGACGATACTGGACAATGCCAGGGAGATGAACATCCCGATCCCGACCCTGTGCCATAATGATAATCTGACTCCCTTCGGCGCCTGCCGGTTATGCACGGTTGAAGTGAAGACGAACGGAAAATGGACACTGGCGGCGTCCTGCACAACGCCCGTGGCGGACGGCATGGAAGTAAAGACCGATTCGGACGCGGTGAAGGAAAGCAGGAAACTCGCCGCTTCGCTGCTCCTGAAAAAGCATCCCGGAACAAAGGCGGTCAGAGACGTGGCGGCGTCCCTGGGCATTGAACTGCCCGAAGTAAAAATCGAAGAGCATGATTGCATCCTCTGTGGACTGTGCGTCAGGACCTGCCGCGAGATAGTCGGCGTCGGCGCGCTCGCTTTTGAAGATCGCGGGCCCGGGCGCGAACTGGAAGAACCGCGCATCGTTTTCGATCCCGCCGCCTGCATCGGGTGCGGTGCGTGCGCGGTCGCATGTCCCACGGGATACGTACGAATGGAAGAAGAAGGCGATCGGCGGATTATCTGGAACAAGGTGTTCAAGATGGTCCCCTGTTCCGTCTGCGGCCGGTACTTCGCGCCGGAAGCACAGCTTGAATGGATTTCAGAGAAAACGGGGGTGCCCTTCGCGGAACTGACCACCTGCACGAGTTGCCGTTAAAAACAGTTGAAAAAGTACCCCCGGTCTGGTAGAAGCTTCCTTCGCGAGAAGGAAGCGTTCTTTTAGACATAATCCCCAGTAGCTCAGTTGGTAGAGCAGATGGCTGTTAACCATCGGGTCCGTGGTTCGAGTCCGCGCTGGGGAGCCAAAATTCAATCCGCTGATTTCAGCGGTTCTTGTTTAACGCAAGACCCCGTGGGGTGATCCCCTCGGGGTCTCGTCGTTTCTGGCGTGTCCACGCCGACTTACGCCCGCCCGCACATTTAACCTGATTCTCTATTTCGAAACCCACCGCCTGGGGTTCGGGTGCAACCCTGGTGGTTGCGCGCGCTCTCCGAAAATGTCCTTTCCGAATTCTCCCGTTCTCCGTTTTTCGAGTCGCCTTGTTTAACAGCCCGGTTGCATCCGGGCACCCGCTTCGACGTTTCGAACTCCCCTCCGGTAGGTATCCGACGAA
>DSBH01000012.1 GCA_011056825.1 Deltaproteobacteria bacterium
GAGTTGTTCAGTCAGGCCGTCGTATCGACCGCCACCGGCCACGGCATTCTGGGCGCCCAGCGCGGTGGTGGTAACTTCAAAAGCGGTTCTCCGGTAATAATCGAGACCCCGCACCATGCCGCCGTTGACGACAAACGGTACGTCGAGTGCTTCCAGGTAGCGCTTCAGCTCATCAAAGTGCGCGGCGCATTCATCACAGAGGGAATCGAGAATCACGGGCGCTTTTTCGACGAGGCGGCGGCATCCCTCGTTCTTGCAGTCAAAAACCCGAAGCGGATTCGTGTCAAGCCGCCTGCGGCAGTCATCGCAGAGTTCGTCCCTGCGGGCATCAAGAAACGTGATCACGCGTTCCTTGAAAACAGGGCGACACCTGGGGCAGCCCAGTGAATTAATTTCCAGTTGCAGCCCCGGCAGTCCCAACTCGCCAAGAAAAAGAACGAGCATGAACAGGAGCTCGGCATCAGTCCGTGGATCGGCCGATCCAAAAACCTCCACGTTTATCTGGTGAAACTGGCGGTAACGGCCTTTCTGGGGCCGTTCGCGCCTGAACATGGGACCCATGGTATACAGCTTCGATACTGCTTCATGCTGGTGAAGGTGGTGCTCCAGATAGGCCCGGACGACCGATGCCGTCGCCTCAGGTCGCAGCGTCAGTGAATCACCGCCCCGGTCATCGAAGGTATACATCTCCTTTTCCACGATGTCGGTTGTGTCGCCGATGCCCCGGCTGAAAAGTTCCGTCTTCTCGAGGATGGGAATGCGGATTTCCCGCAGGCCGAACGAAGAAAAAATCCTCCTGGCCGTGTCTTCCACGTGCCGCCACCGGCCCGTCTCGTCGGGCAGAATGTCTTTGAACCCCCGAACGGAGGTAATCAACCCCATGGCTCCTGCTCTCCCCTTTGATTACAAGGCGAACCTGATACCATAGATCGTGGTGAAAGGCAATCAAAGATCGCCGTTAACGCTCGACTTTCTCAGAGATTGACACGTGAGTTAATCCGGCCGCGAGGAATCTTTCGAAAGAAACGGAATGACCCGGACACGGCGGCCGTCGGAGGAGACTGTCACGGCGCCGTCGAGATCGGTCCGATACAGGGAGGTTCCGGCTTTCTCGTAGCGTTTTATCACGTCGGAGCGGGGAAAGCCGAAGGGATTGTCGAATCCGGCGCTGACCACGGCGATGTCGGCTTTTACAGCATCGAGAAATCCGGGGCTGCTCGACAGGCCACTGCCGTGATGAGGGGCCTGCAGGACGGTGTTTTTTAAAGAACCGTATCGTTGGACAAGCAACGCCTCGGTTTCTCCCGGTATGTCGCTCGTGAAGAGGAATCCCGTATCGCCGAAGCGTATTTCAAAGACAAGGCCGCGGGCGTTGAAATCATGGTCTTCCGGCTGAATTTTGCCTGTCCGGCAGGGCCGGTCGGGATGCAGTATTCGGACCACTGCGCCGCCGAAAACATGGTCGTCTGTCCCGCTCCACATCACCTCGTGGAAGATATTTTTCCGCTCGATGATCCCGGCGAAACGGCGGTAGCTCTCGCTGCTGTTTGCTTCCCCGTTCGACCAGACTTCACCGATGTTGAATGTCTCCAGTATAAAGGGCAATCCGCCGATGTGATCCTGGTCCGGGTGAGTCAGGACCACCACGTCGACAGTCCTGATTCTTCGGCGGCGCAGATAGGGTCCGACAATATTTTTCCCCACGTCGAAAGCCGGGTCGAAAAAGCCGCCTCCGTCGACCAGCATGATCCGCCTGTCGGGAAAGACGACAACGGCGGAGTTTCCCTGTCCCACGTCGAGAAATGTTACTTCCAGCACTCCCGACGGGATTCCGATCCTGTCCAGGTAACGGCCGTGGGCGATGCCGCAGAGCGCGACGACAAGGCAGGCTGCTGCAACGGCGGCGGGCAATCGCCGGTTTGACCCGTTTCGAAGGGTGTCGATACATTTCAGGGCCAGCCAGAAAGAACCATAGAAGCAGCAGATACCGGGAAGCCCGGGGGTCGAGAGATGAACGCCCGACCATGAAAGATCGGCAAGAGTGGAGATGATCGACAGCGCAGGCGCGAGAACGACGGCCGACGCCTTGAAAAGAAAAAGCGACAATCCCGGGAAAAAGGGGGCCGCCAAGGCCGCCGCTATGCCCGCGGGAAGAACGCCGAATCCGATGAGCGGCACCACGAGCAGGTTGGCGATCAGGGCAACCGTTGAAACACGGTTGAATGAATAGGCGATGACGGGCGCCGTGGCGAGCGATGCGGCGACGGTGACGACGATGAAAAGTACGATTCCCCTGGCGATCCTGTTTTTTTCGAGAACGGCGGGAAACGGCCGCACGCGGGGAAGAACCATGAGTATGGCGGCAACGGCGATGAAGGACAGCTGGAACGAGATGTCGAAAAGCGACGAGGGAACGAGGACGAGAATAATAATCGCCGCCATTGCGAGCGCGTTGAGCAGGTTGTTCGACCGTGACAGGAGCAGAGCGCAGGCGAAGACGGCGATCATGATCACGGCCCGCTGCGTCGAGACGCCGAAACCGGCCATGAAGGCATAGAACAGCACCACCGGGATTGCAAATAAGGCGGAGACCTTCTGCAGATTCATCTTCAGGAGCAGGACGCTGTTCAGGCTCATTATGGCTCGTACCGCCAGGAAGGTGAAAAACGCGGCCATTCCGACATGAAAACCCGATATGGCGAGCAGGTGGGCCACGCCCGCCCGGTTGAACCGTTCCCGCATGTCGGGGTGAATGCGCTCCTTCTCGCCGAGAACGAGCGCTCCCAGCAGTTCCCGCAGGGGCGGTTGAGTCGCATCGGCGATGAGATTCCGCACCCGGCTTCGAAGGGTTTCAATTGTCGCCGTCAGAGGATTTCCTCCGCCCCGTCTCAGTATGACGATATCGATGGGACGGCTGACCGAGGCCGTAAGTGCTATGTGGCGACGCCGCAGATAGCTTTCATAATCGAAGCCGCCGGGATTATTAAAATTTCTTGGTTTCTTCAGCCTGGCGGTGAAACGGATATAGTCGCCGTAACGGAACGTATCGGGAATGTTGCGAGCCGTCAGCAGGACCGTGCCTCGAACAGGCCTTCTTTTCGTTTCATCGAGAAGCGCGGTCACCGATACGATGAATCTGGATTTGGCCGGGACAACGCGGGGGTTTTCGACGATGTATCCTTCCATTGTGTAATAATTTCGTTCCGCGGCAAGCGCGATCAGGCCGTCATCGCCGGGCCGCTCCCGGAGGTGCGCCGAATCCTGCGCAGCGACGAATCCCAGGATGAACCAGGCCGCGGCGAGAACGCCGACGGCGGCGATCCGGCGGAGGCCGATTCGACAAACGACCGGGACAAGTATCACGGGAACGGGCAACAGAAGCAGAGGCATGATGCCGGGCAGGGGCCACCGGTCGCCGGTCGCTATGCCGGCCATGAAGAGTACGCAGATCACCGCGAGGGGTGTTTTCATGGCGGAATTCCCACACTATTGTTGTATCTGGAGGAAATGAACGGAGAAGAACCTGATCGCCGGTGTAGAAGTCGGACCGGGATGAGTATGACAGCAGATTGTCTACCGATTTCACTCGAGGCTGTCAAGTCGCGGGTCCGAAATCCGCGATATTCAGTGCCCGGTTCTTTGAAGTCCGGTCTATCCTTCGACGAGGCTCAGGATGACCGGATTTGACCACACCGTTCGGCCTCGTGTGCCCCCTTCAGGGGGTAAAGCCCTTCGGCATAGCTCAGGACAGGCCCTGTCGAAGGCCGGCGCCTTCTCCCGTTGGTCCTTTGATTTTTTCGTGCTGATGACCCCAAAACCCGCTCTATGTAAAACCGGTCGCGGATTGTGGGGGCTGGACGTTTTCTGGACATGGTGCGTACGAAAGTGTACTATCTTTTGAGTAAAAACCTGTAAACAGCCAGGCAAAGGGGACGAACGATGACGACGGAAAAAGCGGCGCCGGGCGACGAAGGGGTCGCACGGCTTCGGTGGCTTATATTTCTGCGTCTGTTCATCTTGTCCTTTCTTCTCGGGATCGCCGCGCTCATTCAGTCCAGCGGTGACGAGGCGGTCTCCGACAGTTCCCTGTATCTGGTGTTCGCCATCATCGGCGTCACCTACGTCCTGTCAATCTTTTATATCGTGCTGCCCCGATTTCTTGCCGGTGCCGCGCTGAACGTATCACTCCAGGCGATCATCGACGTGACGCTTATAACAGCGCTGGTATACGTGACGGGTGGCGTGGGAAGCATCTATTCTATTCTCTATCCCCTTGTCATCATCTACGGAGCGCTCTTCATGGGCCGAAGGGGCGCCCTTCTCATCGCCTCTCTCGCCGCAATCTGTTACGGCGGTCTTCTGGACCTGGAGTATTTCGGGTACATTCATTCAATGTACGGCGACACGAATCATTACAGTTTCACCGCCGGGTATGTCTTTTCGCGGATGTTCATACATATTGTCTTCTTTTATATCATCGCGGTCCTGGCGGCGTTCGTGGTTGAGCGCGAGCGCAGAGTTACATCGCTTCTCACGGAACGGGAAGATTCGTTCAGGCGGTTGGACCTGCTTCACAAGAGCATCATTGAATCGGTCAACGTGGGAATAGTCACCATCGACCGGGAAGGCGCGATACGTTCATTCAACAGGGCCGCCGAGGAAATAACGGGACGGCGACGGTACCAGGTAATGAAGAGAAACATCGAGGAAGTGGCGCCCGGCATCGCACGTATTCTGGCCGGGAGGGACACGGAGAGGCGGATGGTGGAAACGACGGAAACATCGGCTGACGGACGGGAGATGATCGTGGGATGTTCCCTTTCTCCGCTTCTGGATTCTTCCATGCAGCAGGTGGGAAATATTATTATTTTCCGTGACCTGACGGCGATGAAGACCATGGAACGTGAAGTGGAACGCAACAAAAAAATGGCTTTCCTGGGGGAAATGTCGGCCGTGCTGGCCCATGAACTGCGGAACCCCCTGGCGTCGATCAGCGGGTCGATTCAATTGCTTCGCCGCGATCTTCCTCTCGATGAGGGAGACAGAAAACTGATGGACATTATCGAACGGGGAAGGAACCAGCTCGAAACACTGGCGGGCGATTTTCTGCTCCTGGCCAGGTCGCGGGCTGCGATTCCCGAAGACGACATCGACGCGTCCGTCCTTGTCGACGAAGTCCTGGATTCGGCCCGGATGGGAAACGACTGGAACGGTGGTATTAACCTCGTGCGACGATACGACGAGAAATGCCGAATACGGGGAAATCGGACCGAGGTGCGCCATGCCGTCATGAATATCATCAGCAACGCCCTTCAGGCCATGCCGGAGGTAGGCGAACTTGCCGTCGAGACGCGATCGACCGGAGAATCCCCGTCCGGAAACGGCGGCTTTATTGAAATCGAAATCCGTGATACGGGGAATGGCATTGACCCGGGCATTCTGAAAAACGTGCGGGAACCTTTTTTCACCACCAGGGAATCGGGAACGGGACTGGGACTTGCAATCGTGGACCGGGTTATGGCAAATCACGGAGGTTATTTTCGTATAGAAGCCGCGACCGGACGGGGAACACGAGCGGTGCTGGGATTTCCCGTTCATGATGACGCGGTCAACTCCGGGGAGTAAACAGATGACACGCATAATGGTCGTTGACGACGATCAGGGCATGAGAGATTTTCTGGAAATTATGCTCGACCGTGAGGGGCACGAGGTCACCGCAGTCAAGAGCGGTCGCGAGGCGCTCGCGTGGTGCGAAAAACAGGTATTCGACCTGGTGATCACCGATCTTCGCATGCCCGGCATGGACGGCATCGGCCTTCTCAGGGCCGTCAAGGAGCGGTCGCCGGAAACGATGGTTATACTCATAACCGCCTTTGCTTCAGGGGAAACGGCGCTCGCCGCCATGAAAGAAGGCGCCTACGACTACCTGGAAAAAAATTTTGATATCGACCGCCTGGAAAAGCTCATCAACGACGCACTGAAAAAAAAGGGCGCCGGCGAGGATGAAGCGCGTTTCATGAAGGATCTGAAACAGGCCTCCGGGTTCGGCCCCATGGTGGGAAAGAGCAAGGGCATGCTCAAGGTCTATTCACTGATATACAAGGTGGCCGGTACGGGGGCCAACGTCCTTGTTCTCGGCGAGAGCGGCACGGGCAAGGAACTGGTGGCGCGGTCCATTCACGAGAACAGCCAGCGGCGGGACAAGCCATTCGTGGTCATCAACTGCGGCGGCATACCGGAAACGCTGCTGGAGAGCGAACTTTTCGGCTATATGAAGGGATCATTCAGCGGCGCCTACGCCGACAAACCGGGCCTGTTCGAGCAGGCTCACCGGGGGACCATTTTTCTCGACGAGATCGGCGATCTCTCGCCGGCACTCCAGGTAAAGCTGCTGCGGGCGGTTCAGGAAAAGACTTTCAGGCGCGTGGGCGGGGCGGAGGACATCACCGTCGACGCGAGAATCATTTCCGCGACCAACCAGGATCTTGAAGCGAAGGTGCGGGAGAAAGAATTCCGGGAGGACCTGTACTACCGGCTCAACGTGATACCCGTACGTATTCCGCCCCTGCGGGAACGGCGGGAGGACATACCCCTTCTGGTGGACCACTTCATTCGCAAATACGGCAGGGAAACGGGAAGAAGCGTCCGTAACATTTCCGATTACGCCCTGGAGTTGCTCATGGACTATCCCTTTCCGGGAAACGTGCGCGAACTGGAAAATATTATCGAGCGGAGCGTGGCCCTTGAAACATCGACCATTATTCTGCCGGAAAATCTTGTTATTGCAACTCCTTCAATTCCCGATTCCGGCGGGTACACCGTCGGGTCGTTTCCCGATGAGGGTGTCGATCTGAACAGTTTTCTGGCGGACTGCGAGCGCCGCCTCATCACGGCCGCCCTGGAAAAGGCCGGAGGTTCAAAGACGAAAGCCTCACGTCTGCTGAACATCACTCCCGATTCCCTTCGTTACAGGATGGAAAAGAACGGCGGTGAATCGTCCTGACGGCCGACGACCAAGACCGTGAAAATCACGGCTAGATCCGTGAAAATCACGGGAAATGGTGCGGACGCCCCGACGATCCGCCATTCCGGAGGTGGAACAACCCCTGTAACTATTTAAATTTACTGGATGGTAATAAATCACACCGGGGAACACGCCTGCTGGTACGATGGTTGCTCACATAATTAATACATGACGAGCGGGGAAGAGCCCTGCACTAATAAACTAAAAAAATTACAAAACAGAAGGAGGTACCAACCATGATGCTTACAATTAACGAACGAAAGAACCAGAAAGGTTTTACCCTGATCGAGCTGATGATCGTCATAGCCATCATCGGCATCCTGGCGGCCATCGCCATTCCGCAGTTTAATGCGTATCGGCAGAGAGGCTACGACGCAACCGCCCAGTCCGACGCAAAGAATTTTTACAATGCGGCCCAGCTGGCTTTTTCTGACGATCCGACTCAGACAGTAACATCGGCAGTAGCCGGATTTAATGCGTCCGATGGTGTCACGGTAACCGTGACTGATGGCACAATGAGTGGCCTGACAGCAACATTTACACACAGCAGCGGAAGTAAAACATACACGGTATATGCTGACGGTAATATTACCAGCGCGGCGTCTGGATCCTAAGGGGGACGTAGTTAACTTATTAACTTTTTAACGTCAGTGGATCCTAAGGGGAATAATTAGGGACGTAGTTAACTTATTAACTTTTTAACGTCAGTGTTGGACATTTGACACTGGGGAGCGGGAACGGATGATTCGTTCCCGCTTTTTTGTGAAAAGTCGGTTTTTGTGCCGCTGGCAGAAGATGACGTTTTGCTGCCGGGGAATGTGCGACGGCGCGTTCAGATGATTGCTTGCAATATGGGTGGTCCTTCATTAGTATCTGACGATACTTTCGACAGGGAGGGCCGCCGCGTGCATGCCCGCGTGGACGATTACATACAGCATCTCGCCGTCGAGCGGGGGCTGGCGCTCAACACGCTCGAGGCTTACAGCCGTGACCTGAACCGCTACGTGGCGTTTTTCGAGGAGCGGGGCGTCAGAAAACTCGACGAGATCCGTTCGTCCGACGTTATTAATTTTCTCGAAGATCTCCGGGAACGGGGACTTGTTTCAAATTCGGTCAACCGTGTCCTTGCCGCCGTGCGGGGGTTCAACAGGTATCTCCTCGGCAGGTCGCTCATTGCCGAAAATCCCGTGGCGCAGATCGAACTGGGCCGCGTCTGGATGCGACTTCCCGATACCCTGACGCAGGAGGAGATGGCCCGGCTGCTTGACATGCCGGGCGCCGGAAGCGACCTGGGCGTGAGGGATCGAGCGATGCTCGAACTCCTGTACGCCACAGGCATGCGCGCGTCGGAACTGGCGGGCCTGTCGGTGTCGTCGATCAACTGGGACGTGGGATACTGCATCGTTTCGGGGAAGGGCGGCAAGGAGCGCATCGTGCCGATGGGAAGAAGCGCCCGGGAGTGCCTCGAACGGTACCTTGAACGGGCTCGCCCGAAGCTGTTACGGGGACGGGCTGAAAACGCCGTTTTTCTGAACCGCTCGGGAAAGGGACTCACCCGGCAGGGCATCTGGAAAATCGTGCAGCGGTACGCCCGCCAGGCGGGACTGGAAAAGAGGGTTTATCCCCACACGTTCAGGCATTCCTTCGCCACCCATTTACTGGAGGGGGGCGCCGATCTCCGCTCGGTGCAGGCGATGCTGGGGCACGCCGACATTTCGACCACCCAGGTTTACACGCACGTCACGAGGGAGCACCTGAAAAGCGTGCACCGGACGTACCATCCCCGAGGATGACATGGATTATTATTTCAGGCGGGACGAGAAAAAGAAAGAAAGCACAAGAGGGGAACCCTATCCGCGGCGCGGCCGTTTTCTCGCGGTTGTCGCGGTGCTGGTGATCGTATTGCTGGTTGGCGCCGCCGCCTTGGCTTACGTGGCGACGCGTTCCGGGAACGAACGGATCGAACGCGTCATCGATCAGGCCGGGCGAATCGTCACGGTCAACATCATGGACGAGCTTCCCCGTCTTCACGCCCTGATCATTGAGAAAAACGGCGAAATTCTGCGCCTGGGACCGGATTCGAAGCTGGAGATCACCTATCGCGACGAATTCATCATCAGAGGGGTTGAAACCGACGTGTTTCTCGAACGGGGTGTCACGGCTGATCTTTCAGGTTCAGGCCGCGACAACGACATCGGCGCGACATTCAGGGGGGAACCTTTCGTGGACCAGGTAATGGCCGACGACGCGAAGGAATTTTATATAACCATGCGCCGGGACAAACGCGAGATTGCCAGGATTCCGATTCACGTGGACGTTCTTCCCCAGGACTGGCTGAGAATGGCACGGGGTACGGAAAGCACCGAATCCCGGATCGAGTTCCTCACGGAAGCCGTGAAGATGAAGCCCGATGACGTGAATGCCCGCAAGATGCTGGCCCGTCTTTACGTCGACGCCGGCAAAATACAAGACGCCATAGCACAGTACCGGGCCGTGCTCGCCGGGAAACCCGATGACGTGCGTGTCCTTGGGGAACTGATCAAGCTCTACGAAAAGGCCGAACGCTACGAAGAGGCACTTGAGGTGTACCGCAAGCTGATCAGCCTGGACTCGAAAAACGCCGAAGCCTACGCCGGTATAGCGCGCGTGTACGAGTACCTTGAAAACTGGTCGAGAGCGGCGGCCAATTACGTGGTGTCACTCAGGCTCGATCCCGACGCCGTCGCCGTCAGGTACCGCCTTGCCGGCGTCTATGAAAAAACGGGAGAAAAGGAAAAGGCCGCCGCAGAATACGAGGCCGTGCTCGACGCCATGCCGGGCAACGATGGTGTGGCGGGTATCCTGGCTGGTCTGTATCTTGATCTCAACCGTTATGAAGAAGCCATTGATCTGTACAGGACATTTATCAGAAAGAATCCCGATAGCGCGGGGGCCTATGCCAACATCGCTCTTGCCTACGCGAAAACGGGCGAAACGGACCGGGAAATAGCAAACCTGGAAAAGGCGTTGTCCCTGGAGCCGAAAAATCACGTTATTGCCTTCAACCTGGCCGTGGCATACGAAAAAGCCGACCGGCGGGACGACGCGATACAAAGCTACCGGCGCGTGCTGGAACTGAAACCTGATGATTCCGACACCCTGGAGCGGCTCGCGGGACTGAGCCTGGCGGCGAAGAACTACAAGGAAGCCGTTTCATGCTACAAAAAAATCGTCGCCGTCTCGCCCAGTAACGCGGAGGCATACAGCGCCCTGGGATTCGCTTACCAGGAATTGAAGGACCTTGAAAACGCCGCCGACTCTTATGAAAAGTCACTGCAGCATGGTGCGAAGGATGCCGATATTCATTACAATCTCGCCGTCATCTATGGCAAGCTCGGCAAAAAGGAAAAGTCCATAGCCGCTTACGAGGCGTACGCAGCGAAAGAGCCGACCGTTGACGTGCTCGCCATTCTCGGAGACGCGTACCTGCGTGACGACAAGTATGACAGGGCCGTTTCAACCTATGAACGGCTGATCACGATGAAACAGGACAACGCCACGTTTCACCGTGGACTGGGACGGGCGTTGTACCTCAAGGGAGAGGTCGACCGGGCCGTGAAAAGCTACAAAACGGCGCTGAAGTATGACCGGGAGGATTACCGGCTGTACC
>DSBH01000011.1 GCA_011056825.1 Deltaproteobacteria bacterium
AAGCGGATCCTTTAACCGTGTAGCCGCGAATCTCGAACAGGCGCAACACCGGAATATTTATATTCACTGCACGGTGAACCGGCGGAACATCCATGACCTGGAAGGTCTGGTCGAATGGTGCCGCAAATTGCCGACGGTCAAGGGTATAACGTTTCAGTTCTTTTATCCCTACAACCGGGGTGAAGAGGATCTTTCCCTGTCTTTACGGCATAGGCGGGAAGCGGTGGATAAACTGCTTGAATTAAAAAAGAGAGGATTCCCCGTCATGAATTCCTCGGGCAGGCTGCGTGCCATGGTTCTGAACGACTGGCGCTGCCATGATGATCTTCTCGTCAACGTCGATCCGGACGGCGCCGTCACCCGGGGCTGCTACGTCAAGAGCCGCGGCAACATCAATTGCGCGGATTGCGGATTCACACCCGTCGCCGAAGCCTCGGGGGCGCTCGATCTCCTGCCTGGTTCGATATACGCTGGCTGGCGCCTGTTCCTCCGGTAACCGGCGCGGGGCTTCACGATACCCGCTCGCCGAGACGCGACAAACCGTTACTATTTCATCTACAGGTTGAACCGCTCGCGGAATTTTCCAGCGATTTCAAGCAGATCGGCGGGGAGCCGTTTTTCGACCTCGTCCATTATTTCCCGAGGGAGCCTCCCGTAGTGCGCCTCGGCGATGCCGCCGGTGATGCAGGCGAGTGTGTCGCTGTCGCCGCCGAGAGAAACAGCGTTCCTGACGGCGTCTTCATAAGATCCCGATTCGAGAAAGGCGATGATCGCCTCGGGAACGGTCCCCTGGCAGGATATGTCGAAGCTGTAAGAAGGCCTGACGGTGTCCAGCGTACGGTCAAGATCGTAACCGAAACGACCGGTTATTTCCTTTTTAATATTCTCTTTCCCCGCTCCTGTGCGGGCGAGAAAGACGGCAAGGGCCGCCGCCCGGGCGCCTTTTATGCCTTCAGGATGATTATGGGTTATTTCCGCGGTGCGCGCCGCTTCGCGAAGCACCGTTTCACTGTCGCCGAACGCGAACCCCACCGGGCTCACCCGCATGGCGGCCCCGTTGCCCCAGCTGTTGTAAGGTTCGGGATTATTCGAATTAAGCCATTTTGAAAAGGACCCGCCGTAGCCGGCACGGGGATAACGGCGTCCGATCTCGCGGATCCATGTCCGGTAATCTCCATCTTCAAGGATGGCCTTCGCCACAGCCGCGGTGAGCACGGAGTCATCGGTAAACCTGCTGGAAGGCTTAAACAGGGGGAAATCTTTCGTCTTGATCGGATTTCCCTCGTAAATCGAACCGATTATGTCGCCGGCAACGGCGCCAAGCATACCGATATTCCTCAGGCAAGTTTTTCCCGCACCACCTCGGCGATGACCCGGCAGTAAGCGTCCGTGTCGTCGTCGGTGGGACCTTCCACCATGACACGGCACATGGATTGGGTCCCCGAGTAGCGGACCAGCACGCGGCCGACGTCGCCGAGTTTCATCTCGACATCTTCTATGGCGCGCGCGATCTCGGGAATCGACATTATTTCAGGTTTTGATTTAACGTCGACGTTGATGATCTTCTGGGGATAGACTTTCATGACGCGGACAAGCTCCGAAAGCGGCTTCCCCTCCCGTTTTACGACTTCCATGAGCTGAAGAGCAGAGAGAATGCCGTCTCCCGTTGTGTGGTGATTGAGAAAAATCAAGTGCCCCGAGTCCTCGCCTCCGAGGGAAGCGTCCCGGGCTTTCATTTCCTCGAGGACATACCTGTCGCCGACTTTAGTGGTAACATAATCAATGCCCAGTTCTTTCATGGCGATACCGAAACCGATGTTGCTCATGACCGTGGTGATCACCAGGTTGTTCCGCAGCAGTCCCCGCGACTTCATCTGCCTGGCGCAGATCGCCATAATCTGGTCTCCTGTCAACACCGAACCCGTTTCATCCACGGCGATGAGGCGGTCGCCGTCTCCATCGAAGGCGAATCCCGCGTCGGCTTTCGTCCGCAACACCTCTTTCACGAGAGCTTCCGTGTGCTGCGATCCACAATTGTCATTGATGTTTTCGCCGTTCGGCTTGTCAAAAAGCGTGGCAACCTCCGCCCCGAGTTCAAAGAACGTGGCCGGTCCAACACGGTAGGTGGCGCCGTTGGCGCAATCAAGCACCACCTTTGTTCCTTCGAGCAGATATTCCTTGGGAAAGGTGCTTTTCAGAAAAACAATATAACGGTCACGTGCGCCGTCGATGCGATACGCTTTCCCCAGCCGGTTCGGCGACGGGTAAAGCCGGTGCATGTTGTTTGCAAAGACCATTTCTTCGATCTCGGCTTCCTTCCCGTCGGGAAGCTTGTAGCCGTCGCCGGAAAAGATCTTGATTCCGTTGTCCTGGAAGGGATTATGAGAGGCCGATATGACGATGCCCGCGTCGACGCGCATGTTTACCGTGAGAAAGGCGATGCCCGGCGTCGGCATGGGACCCACCTGGATGGCGTCCACTCCCATCGAACATATGCCGGACACGAGGGCGTTCTCGATCATATATCCCGAGAGCCGGGTGTCCTTGCCCACGATGATTCGGGGCTGGTGCCCTTCTTTCTTGAATATGTGCGCCGTCGCTTTCCCGATTTCCAGCGCCATGTTGGCCGTCATGGGATATTCATTTGCGACGCCCCGGATTCCATCGGTTCCGAAAAGCCTTTCCATTACGCCCTCTCTTTCGACTGAACAATGAATGTCGGCATATTTTTATTAATAATCGGTGGTTTTTAAAAAATTTTTCTTTCCTTTGCAATCTTTTATTACTCGCGTGCCGCAGACTGCGTAAGAGGGGTTCCGGTGCGAAAGAGTTTACGCACTTTTTCGAGCGACAGTTCCCTTCCCGAAAGAATGTTCCCGGTTCACAAAAGCTCCCAACTATTCTGAATCACGTATGTATTTCGAAACAGTCCGGCGGCGCCTTTCCGTGGCATGCAACGTGCTGGTATATGAGCTTTGATAAATCTCGGAGGGAGAGATGACTGTCATGAATAATCGGACAATCGCCGTTGTTTTTCCCGGTCAGGGATCGCAGAGACCGGGCATGGGAAAAGACTTCTACGATAACAGCGCGGTCGCGAAGGACACCTACCGGGAAGCTTCCGAAGCGCTGGGGTTCGACGTAACGGCCCTGTGCTTCGAGGAAAATGACCGGCTCAACCTCACCGAAAACGCCCAGCCCTGCATCCTGGCAACGGAAATCGCCATGTATCGGAGCATAGTCGACCGGTGGGGAATTCAGCCGGAATGCTTCGGCGGGCACAGCCTCGGTGAATACACCGCGCTGGTCACGGCGGGCGTCATGCCCTTCGCCGAGGCATTGCGGACAGTACGGACCCGCGGCAGTCTCATGCAGGAAGCGGCGCCCGTCGGCACGGGCGGCATGGCAGCCGTCATCTGCGAGGGAATCAACCGGGACGAACTGGGCCGGCTGATCGCCGACCTGCCCGTTGATATCGCCAACGTCAACGCCGAAAACCAGCTGGTCCTGAGCGGCAAGCGCGAGGGACTGGACGAAGCCGGCCGACGACTGGAGACAACACTGGAGAAAAAGGAGGGCTATCGCTTCGTTCCCCTCGAAGTAAGCGCACCTTTTCACAGTCGTTTCATGAAGGTGATCGAGGAACCCTTCCACCGCGTCCTGGAAAACATGAAAGCCGTGAAGAACCCGGAAGCTGCCGCCACCGTAACCTCGAATTTCACCGGACGTTTTCACGACGGCACCTATGGTTCGATAGTAAACGGCCTGGTGCGCCAGCTTTCGCACACCGTCCGCTGGACCGACAACATGGCCTCCATCGCGTCCCGCGCCCGTCTTGTTTTCGAGATAGGACCGGGCCGCCCCTTGAGAAAACTGTTCGCCACCATGGGCGTGGACTGCTCGTCAGTCACGACATTCGGCGCCGCCCAACGCGCCTTTGCCGGGGCGGGCGAAGAACAACCATAAACATTCAGGGAATCAATCATAATGGATCTTTCTATCTCAGACGACCAACGGATGTATGTTGAAACAGTACAAAAATTTGTACGGCAGGACGTTCTGCCAGGAATTCTTGACCGTGAAAAGGACCACGATTTTCCCCTTGACCTGATTCGAAAGGCCTGGGAACTGGGTCTGCTGAATCTTTCCATTCCCGCTTCCGTTCGGGGGTACGACATGGACCTTGTTTCGACGGCGCTTATTGTAAAGGAACTGTCCTACGGCGACACGGGTCTTTCCACCTCCGCCATGTGCAACGACCTGGCCAACGTCGTCGTCGCCATGAACGGTACGGACGAACAGCGGGAGCTGTTTCTGCGCCCGTTCACCGAGGAACCCGTACTGGCGTCCTTCTGCCTCACCGAGCCGGGAGCCGGGTCCGACAACAGCGCCATGACGACGTTCATGAGGAAACAGGACGACGGCACATACCTCCTGAACGGCGAAAAATGTTTCATCACGAATGCTTCCTACGCGACACAGTTCACTGTTTTCTGCAAGGTGGGAAAACCGGGCGGCCTGATGATGGCCTGCCTGGTAATACCCCATGAAACCGTCTCGAAGGCCGACATAACGACACTTCCCTCGGGAGGTCGGGAAATACGCCTCCCCGGCGGCGGCGTCGTCGTCACCGGCAAACCGGAAACCAAACTCGGCCAGCGGCTCTCCAACACGGCCACAGTGAACTTTGAAGACGTCGTTGTGCCCGGTGACTGGATCATCGGCAACCGGCGTCTTGGCTTCCAGTACGCCATGGACGTGCTCGATTACGCCAGGCCCATGGTGGCAGCCATCGGTCTGGGACTTGCCCGGCGGGCTTTCGACGTGACGATAGCCTACACGCGGGATCGCAGCCAGTTCGGGGAGCGCATCTGCGATATGCCCGTCGCGCGCAACACCCTGGTCGACATGTGGAAAAAAGTCGAAACGGCCGAGGCTATTCTCATGAAGGCCGCCTGCAAGATAGAAGAAGAAACGGACGACCGCGGCATATTCGCGTCGTTCGCCAAGAACGCCGCCGCCGAAGCGGCCCTCTTCTGCGCCGCCGAAGGGCTTCATCTCCACGGCGGATATGGTTTCATGGAGGAATATGAAATATCGAAGCTCCTCCGGGACGCCCAGATCGTCGATATTTACGAAGGAACCCGCGAAGTGCAGGATATGATCATCGGACGGGAGCTTGCCTGATTATGCTGTATCTCCACGGCATCGGACACTTTCATCCTGAAACCCTTATTACTAATGCCTTCCTGGCCGATCTCGATATCGGCTGCAGTGAGGAATGGATCATGGAACGCCTGGGAATTGAATCACGGCGGACCGTTCTCGACCTCGACTATATACGGACAACCCGTAACAACGATCCCCGGGGCGCCCGCGAAGCAAGCAGCTACACCCAGGCCCAGATGGGCGCCCGGGCGGCACGGTCGGCGCTGGAGCGGGCCGGAGTGAACGCCGGAGACATAGGACTTGTCCTGTGCGGCTCTTCCGCCTCCGACTATCTGTCTCCCGCCCAGGCATCCTGCGTGGCAGCCGAACTGGGCATCACGGTCCCCTGTTTCGACGTCAACTCGGCGTGCAGTTCCTTCGGAACCCAGGCAACCATGTTAAGCGGCATGCGCCCGGACGCGCTTCCGCCTTTTATTCTGATGGTCAATCCGGAATCTCTCACCCAGGTGGTTGATTATTCCGACCGCCGGGCCGTCCCGATTTTCGGTGATTGCGCCACCGCCGCGGTTGTTTCCGCGTCCGTCCCCTCGAACATCGCCATCGAAAACTGCCGTATTGAATCGAATCCCGGTGGATGGAACAAGGTAATGGTGCCGCGGAACAAACATTTTTCCCAGGACGGAAACGCCGTCCAGGGCTTCGCCATTCGCAAGGCCACCGAAGGTCTTCGTCGTCTTCAGGCCGAGTACGGCGACGGCCTGAAGTTCATCGGGCACCAGGCGAACCTGGGCATGCTGAAGACGGTTGCGGAACGGTGCGGCATCGATGAAACGGACCACTGGCACAACGTGGTGGAATACGGCAACACGGGGTGTTCTTCCGCGCCTTCAGTCCTGATCCAGTACTGGGACCGGCTGGCGCCCGGCGACCGCGTGACCCTCGTTCTCGTTGGTTCCGGCCTTACCTGGGTTTCCATGATGGTAACAGTAAACGGAGCAATTAAACAGGAATCACCGTTATGACCTATGATGAATTTACGAGCGCACAATCCTTCACCCTCGAAGAACTGATCGGGTTCGCCTACGGGCGGCTCGTGGATGATCCGCCGCGGCATTTCGACGCGCGGCTTCCGGCTCCGCCGTTTCTCATGGTGGACAGGATCACATCCGTCACCACCGAAGGAAAGGGCGGCCTCATCACGGCCGAACATGACATAAGGCTGGACGACTGGTATTTCCAGTGCCATATGCCGGGCGACCCGGTAATGCCGGGATGCCTGTACCTTGACGGTATCTGGCAGCTTCTCGGTTTTTACTGCGTCTGGCGCCGGGGTCTCGGATCAGGAAGGGCCCTGGGCTGCGACGAGGTGTCGTTCAACGGTCAGGTGAGACCCTTCAACAGGATGATCCGTTACGAGATTCGGGTTCGGCGGTTTTCCCACCTGTCCGGTTCGGGATCGAGCATTGTTATCGCCGACGGCGACCTTTCCGTCGATGGAGAAACTGTCATGACGGTTCGGGGCGCCCGGACGGGGTTATTCAAGGATATCGCCTACCGCGATTATCCGCGTCAGTCACGGCATGCCGTGGGCGGCATGATCAAGGAGCGGATATAAGTCCTGTGCCGACATCGCAACGAGGAGATGAATCAATGGATTCGAACGATAAACCGGTAGCCGTTGTCACCGGCGGCGGTGGGGGTATAGGAGCCGCCTGTTGCCGGGCGCTCGCGGCGGAAGGTTTCCGCGTCGGAATTCACTACCGGTCAAGTGAAACGGAGGCCCGACGCCTTCTGGAAGAAATCGAAGAAGGATTTCTGCTTCAGGGAAACCTGGCCGACATCGACGACGTGGAAAACATGGTCCGAACCCTTAAAACCGTCGCGGGGAACGTCGACGTCTTGGTCAACAACGCCGGATTCTCCGTGGACAGGGACATGCTTTCCATGAAAGTTGACGAGTTCGATCTGCAACGGACCGTCACGCGGGGCACGTGGTACCTGACAAAGCGCGTGCTTCGCCTGTTCATGCTTCGCAGGGGAACGGGCCGCATCATCAACATATCCAGCGTTACCGGACACACGGGTAACAGCGGGCAGGTCCCCTACACAATGGAAAAAGCCGCCCTGGACGCCTTCACCAAGTCGCTGACAAAGGAACTCCGGGGGCGGGAAATCCTCGTTAATTCAGTGGCGCCGGGCTTCATCGACACGGCCATGACCAGGGAACTCCCTCGGGAGGTGCGGGAAGCCATTCTGTCAACCGTACCCCTGGAAAGAATGGGGACGCCGGACGAAGTGGCGGACGTAGTAGCCTTTCTGGCCCGGCGGGGAACCTACATCACGGGAACGGTCATTCACGTGAACGGAGGGCTCTATGGGGGATGACGGGCTCACCGTTGAAACAGTGCTGGACCTGATCCCCCAGCAACCGCCGTTTCGTTTTATCGACGGCATTGACGAGATGGATGAGGATCACATCGTGGGAAGTTACCGGTTTCGTCAGAACGAATATTTCTACCGGGGTCATTTTCCCGGCAACCCGGTGACCCCCGGCGTCATTCTACTGGAAACCATGGCGCAGACAGGCGTAGTCGCTTTCGGCATCTACCTGATGCTCAGCCGGGGCCGCTCTCCGGAAGAAATCGGTCAGATGGCGACGCTCTTCGCGACGGCCGACTCTGTTGAATTCAGCGACGTGGTACGACCGGGAGAAACCGTCTTCGTCCGCGGCAGCAAAATATACCTGCGACGGGACAGTCTGAAAACCGACATCATCATGGAGAAAGAAGACGGCCGGCTTGTGTGCTCCGGCACGCTGGCGGGAAAAGGAGTATCGTTTGATGAATAAGAAACGGGTAGTCGTTACTGGAATCGGCGTGGTCGCGCCCAACGCGGTGGGACTGGAAGACTTTCGAAAGGCGCTTCGGGAGGGACGCTCGGGCATCCGCTTCATTCCGCAGCTCGAGGAACTTAATTTCGGTTGCCGGATCGGAGGCGTACCGCCGGGATTTAACGAAGTCCGCGCGCGCTATTTCGACCATGAAAAACTCCTCTCGATCAACGACAACATCGGATACGCATCGGTAGCCGCCGTCGACGCCTGGCGCGACGCCGGTTTCGAACTTCCCGACGACAACGATGACGTCGACTGGGATACCGGGGCTATAGTCGGATGCGGTATCGGCGGCATGGACACCATCGCCGAACGGGTGGTGCCCATGATCCAGGCGGGCAAAGTCCGCCGCATGGGCAGCCGCATCGTCGAACAGGTCATGAACAGCGGAACCAGTGCCCGGGTCGGCGGCTTGCTCGGCCTGGGAAACCAGGTCACTTCCAATTCGTCGGCCTGCAGCACCTCGTCGGAAGCCATTTTCGGCGCGTTGCAGCGCATACGCGGGGGGCTGGCGAAGCGGATGCTTGCCGGGGGATCGGAAGGTGCGTCGCCTTACATCTGGGGCGGGTTCGACGCAATGCGGGTTATCGCACGGAAATTCAACGACCGGCCCGAAGAGGGATCGCGGCCCATGAGCGCCTCCGCTGCCGGTTTCGTACCGGGCGCAGGCGCCGGTGTCTTGATGCTGGAAGACCTGGAAACCGCCCGCGCCAGAGGCGCCCGCATATACTGCGAAATTCTCGGCGGCGCCGTTAATGCAGGCGGCCAGAGAAACGGCGGCAGCATGACCGCGCCCAATCCCGAGGGAGTCAGTCGCTGTATCCGGTCGGCTATAGCCGACGCCGGGGTTCACGCGGACGACATCGACGCTATCAACGGTCACCTGACGGCCACATTCGCCGACCCTTCCGAAATCAGGAACTGGTCGAACGCCCTGGAACGCGGTCCCGAACGCTTTCCATTGGTCAACTCCACGAAATCAATGATCGGCCATTGTCTTGGAGCCGCCGGCGGCATCGAATGCGCGGCCGTAACATTGGAACTGGCGGAAAAGTTCCTTCATCCTTCACTGAACTGCGAGGACGTGCATCCGGAAATCGAGGCGTTCTCGGACAAAATTGTGCATCAAACCAGGGAATGCCCCGATTTAAAAATAATCGCCAAGTCGAGCTTCGGTTTCGGCGATGTAAACAGCTGTTTGATTTTCAGAACCTGGGAAGGGTAACACACAGAACCCGGGTCATTAATTTATTACACGAGGAGGCAAGACCATCATGGAACAGGAACAAATATTCAGCGAAGTGGTAACCATTTTGAAACCGTATGTGAAGAACGAATCGGCCCTGTCCGGCATATCGGAAGCCACTCACATTCTCGACGACCTGAAGGTGAATTCGGCCCGTCTCGTCGACATTATCATCAAGTGCGAAGACGTCTTCGACATCGAAATCGACGATGACGACGCCGATACGATCCGTACCATAGGCGACGCCGTCGCGATCGTGAAGAAGAAACTTTCCTGAATAGACCGGAATAAATGGGCACAACAAACCATGAAACGGAACCAATCATGAATAAACGGACGCGTCTTTCCCTGATGATTCAGTATGCCCTGGGCCGTGCGGCAGTGCTTTTCATAGCCCCACTTACCTTTTTCATACTGAAACTGGCGGGCTATCGAATAGAAGATCTACGGGAGGTCAGGAAAACCGTGGCGGAGTCTCTTGAAGGACGACCCGGGGGCTGGATCATCTGCGCGAACCATCTTACCATGATCGATTCCGTGTTCGTCGCCTGGGCATTCATGCCTCTGCCCCGCTATGTAAAGGATTTCCGATACATGCCCTGGAATCTTCCCGAACGCAGGAATTTTCAGAAAAATCCTTTCGTGGCGGCGCTCTGTTACCTCAACAAGTGCATTCCCCTGCAACGTGGAGGCGACCGTGACGAAATGAAGAGGACCATGGACGTCTGCGCCCGCCTGCTGGAAAACGGCTCCAACCTGCTCATTTTCCCCGAAGGCGGTCGTTCCCGCACCGGCGCTGTCGATCAAAATAATTTTTCCTACGGCGTCGGCCGGCTCGTCCAGCGATGTCCTTCGGCGCGCGCCCTCTGTATATACCTTCGAGGTCTCGGGCAAAAACGGTACAGCAATTTTCCGAGGTTTCGGGAGCACTTTGTCGTCGAGGTTTCTCCTTTCACGCCTTCGGTCACCGAAGGAGGCCTGAGGGGACAGCGGGAAACGGCACGCAGGATCGTCGAACACCTTGCCGGCATGGAACGCAAATGGTTCGCGCGCGTGTCCGCGCTTGACCATCGAGGGTCAGCATCTTGGGTCCGGTCGGCCGGATCACGGCACGTTCCGCCCGAGGGCCGAAAGACGGCCGAGGCGTCATGACGTCGCGGGAATATCGAAAATGACCGGAGATGCCTCGTCGTCACATGCCTTGCCGAATCTTCCGGTGGGCAACGATATTGTCGATCTTGCCGACCGCGGGGTTGCGGAAAAACACCTCGACAGGCGTTTTGTTTCCAGGGTCCTCACGGAACGGGAAAGACGACTTTTTGACGAAAGCGCCGATCCCCGTCTCATGCTGTGGTCATTCTGGT
>DSBH01000204.1 GCA_011056825.1 Deltaproteobacteria bacterium
CTCGCGACCTGGGCGCCCAACCTCGTGCTCGGCGCCGCAGGCGCCTGGTTTTTCACCATAACAGCGCATGAACTTCCTCTTCCGGATGTGACCAGACTGAAGTCCGCGACAGTGGCCGTGACGAATGTATGGCGGCGGCGATCGTGAAACGAGAAGCAGGGGCGGCGAACGCTTTCGGCAAGGCACAATGAAAAAACCATTTGAGACAACTGGACTGACGATTCTCGACCGATATATATTGAAGGAGTTTCTTCTGAACCTTCTTCTGATTCTCGCGTCACTGGTCGTTCTGTTTCTTGTCGTCGATTTTTTTCAGCGGATCAGGATGTTCATAAGCAACAGCGCCACGGTCGGACAGGTGGCCGCCTATTTTTTTTACAGCATGCCCATGATCCTGGTACAGATGATCCCCGTGAGCGTTCTCCTGTCCTCCCTCATCACGTTCGGAACCTTCTCGAAATACTGTGAGCTGGTGGCGTTGCGAGCTTCCGGCGTGAGCCTGTACAGGGCCGCCCTTCCCCCGCTCCTGTGTGCCCTGGCTATCGCACTGGTAACGTTTCTCATCAGCGAGTTCATCACACCTTACGCCAACCAGCGGGTGAAACATACGAAATACGTGGAAATTCAGAACAGAACGCAGACCGGAACCTTCAAGCATCATGAAATATGGTATCGGGGCGAACCGGGAATATACAATTTCTCCGTTTTCGATCCCCATACCAACATGCTCCGCGGCATCAGGATTAATTATCTTGATGAATCGATGAATCTGGTAAAGAGAATCGACGCGGCCGAAGGCCGCTGGAGAAACGAGACCTGGGTGTTTCACCGGGTCATGATCGCGACGTTTCCCGAAGGCGATTTTCCGCATGTGGAAACAAGAAAATCCATGAAGATCGACATCCCTGAAAAACCGCAGGACTTTCTCGTCGTTCAGCGGGAACCGGATGAGATGGGATTCGGGGAATTAAAACGGTACATCACCAAGATCCGTTCAGAAGGCTATGACGCAGGCCGTTACCTGGCCGATCTGCATGGCAAGGCGGCCTTCCCCTTCGTAAGCGTTATTATGGCTGTTCTGGGGTTGTGTTTCGCAGCCCGTTCAGAACGAAGCGGCGGCATCGCTCAGGGCATCGGAATCGGAATCGCGACGGGTCTGTCATACTGGCTCGTATTCGCATTTACGATGTCACTGGGCCGCTCCGGCACCCTTCCGCCGGTAATCGGAGCGTGGGCGGCGAATATCCTGTTTCTCGCCGCCTCGATTTTCCTGCTCCGTCGCATCAGGACCTGAAGACCTGCACAACTGACAGGCTGCCTTCAGGTTCCCATCTTCCAGGAATTCAGGTACGTTTCCTGCTCTTCCGTCAAAACGTCGATGGAAACACCGAGGGCCGCCAGCTTCAGGCGGGCGATCTCCCGGTCTATTTCCCGGGGCACCGAATACACGATCTTCTCGAGGCCGGCGCCTGACTTAACCAGGTATTCCGCCGAAAGCGCCTGGTTTGCGAAACTCATATCCATAACGCTCGAAGGATGGCCCTCGGCTGCAGCCAGGTTAATGAGACGTCCTTCGGCAAGCAGGTAAACAGAACGCCCGTCGGCCAAACGGTATTCATCGATGTGATCCCGAATACGCCCACGGTACTCGGCGATTTCGCGGAGGCCGTCGATATCGAGTTCCACGTTGAAGTGACCGGAGTTGCTGACGATGGCCCCGTCTTTCATGAGCAGAAAATGTTCCTTGCGAATGACGTTCATGTCGCCCGTGAGGGTACAGAAAAAATCACCGATTTCCGCCGCCGCCTTGATGGTCATTACCCTGAAGCCGTCCATCACCGCCTCGAGCGCCCTTATGGGATCCACTTCCGTGACGATTACGTTGGCTCCCATACCATGGGCTCTCATGGCCAGTCCACGGGAACACCAGCCGTAACCGCACACGACGAACACGGATCCCGCAATGAGACGGTTCGTGGCCCGAATAATACCGTCAATGGTGCTCTGCCCCGTTCCGTAGCGGTTATCGAACAGGTGCTTCGTATCCGCGTCGTTCACCGCGATAAGAGGAAATTGCAAAACGCCTTCGGTCGCCATGGCCCGCAGCCTGATGACGCCCGTGGTTGTCTCCTCCGTTCCGCCGATGATCGAAGAAACCAGATCGGTCCTGTCGGAATGTATCCGTGACACCAGATCCGCCCCGTCGTCCATGGTGACATTCGGCTGTATGCCCAGAACCGCGTCGATGTGTTCATAATATGTGTCCCGGTCCTCGCCGCGAACCGCGAATACCGGAATTTCGCTGTGCTTGACCAGGTAGGCGGCCACGTAATCCTGTGTGCTGAGAGGATTGGAAGCACACAAGGCGACCTCGGCGCCCCCCGCTTTCAGCGTGTCCATGAGACTCGCCGTTTCGGTGGTAACGTGCAGACAGGCCCCGAGATGGATCCCTTCGAGAGGCTTTTCCTTTTCAAAGCGGCGCTTGATGCTGTTTAGAACTGGCATACTTTTATTGGCCCAGTCAACGCTCGATTTCCCTTTATCCGCCAGCCCGATGTCCGCTATATCAAAGTTCATCATTTTATTTCCCCGCTTCCGTTTTCAGGACGTCAACCATGTCTGTTTTTTCCCACTCGTAATCATCCATGAAGAGGTTTCTGGCAATCCTGCGATATACCTCTCCGTCAAGAAGACCGAACTTCTCAATCATTCCGCGGGGCGTGAAATCGAAAACCTGTTCCACGAGTGCCGCAAGTTTTTCATCGGGAATGGTACCCGTTCCGAAGGTATTCACGTAGACCGACATGGGCCGCGCGACTCCGATGGCGTAGGCAAGCTGGACCGAAACTTTCGAGGCCAGGCCCGCGGCAACAATGTTCTTGGCCGCGTAGCGGGTCCCGAAAACCGCGGAGCAATCAACTTTCTCGGGAGTCTTGTTGACGACGGCGCCGCCCCCGATCTGCGCTCCCGGATAAGCGCCGTATAACTGGCAGACAAGCTTTCGTCCGGTGACACCCGAATCCGCTGCACTGCACGAATGTACAGCCTGCCATTCTCCTGTCGGGTTGAAAAGAAACTCCGTGTCGTTGTCCACCCACTCTCCCAGGCAGTCAAATGCGATCATCCGGGCCGTTCCTTCGATGCCGTCTCGTTCCGCCACGTGCCGGTAATCGATGGCGTTCGACATGAGCACTTTTGCCAGGCGTTTGGGTCTGCCCTCGCTGTCGTATTCCACGGTTACCTGCCCCTTGCCGTCCGGCGCGAAAATCGGGTCCTTGCTTGCTTCAAAGGCCCGCATCATCTTGTTCGCCAGGACGAATGTGAGAGGCAGAAGTTCCGGCGTTTCATCAGCGGCGAACCCATACATGATGCCCTGGTCACCCGCTCCTATTTCCTTGTACTTCCCCAGATCCGAACGGGTTCCTATGTTAATGTCCGGCGACTGGGGAATAATAGCGTTGAAAACGCCCATGGAATGACCGTTGAGACCCAGTGCGGCATCAGTGTACCCAAGCGAAAGAATCGTCTGGCGGATCGATTTCTCTATATTCACGTAGATCCGCGTCGAAACTTCGCCGCCGACTATGCAGAATCCCTTTCCCAGGAATACTTCCAGTCCGCAATGAGGCATGGTATTGATGTCCATGCCGATCTTGCTCTCTTCTTCCAGGATTCTCGCGATAATATGCGCAGCAATTGTATCCGCCACAATATCGGGATGTCCTACTTTAACCGCTTCAGATGTTATCAACATGAAGTTTCTTATCCTCCTCCAGCAATTTTTTTATTTCCTGCGGTGTGTATGTCCCGCCTGACACGACCAACGCGAACGCTTCATCGACCGTTATATCAAGATTTATGACATCTTCTTCCGGAACCATCAGAAGGAACCCCGATGTGGGGTTGGGCGTCGTCGGAACAAACAGATTAATCAGATGCTCCGATGTTTTTTCCTGAAGTTCCCCTTTTGTTGCCCCCGTTACAAAGGCTATGCAGTACATCCCCCTGCGGGGATATTCAATAAGCACGACTTTTTTAAAACTGCTGCTGTCGTCACTGAATATGGCGTGGGTAAGCTGTTTCGAGGCCACGTATACCGTGCGGACGACGGGAATCTTGTTCAGGACTGTTTCGCCCCAGGAAATGATTTTTTTCCCCACGTAGCTCCGTACCAGAAGTCCCACGGCGAATATCAGAATAACCAGAATCAGGTAATCGATACCGGGAATATGTATGGAGAACAATTCTTCGAGACGGTATCGTGAAGGAACGATGTTTGTCAGCCCCTCCATCATCCGCAGCAGAAAGTACAGAATATAGACCGTTACGCCGATCGGAATGATGGCCGCAAGGCCGGTAAGAAAAACGCGTTTTATACTCTTTTTCATCCATCACGTTCCATGGCCGTAAAATGGAAATACCCATCTGAGAAAGGCCTACATACCAAAGTCACAACCCTTTTTCAACAGACAAAAACGGGGCAAACACCTTCGTTCACCCCGTTTTCCTCGTTCGGGTTCTTCAGTTGTTATTTCGCTTACCGTCGAATGCGATTGTTTTCATCGAGCAGGAAACACTTGACTTTCCAGTTTTTCGCTTCCTCGCCATCCACCATGACATAGTCGGCAATTATGACCAGGTCCCCCTTGTGGGCCTTGCGTGCCGCCGCGCCGTTCAGGCATATGATGCCGGATCCCCTTTTGCCTTTGATCACGTAAGTCGAAAAACGCTCCCCGTTCGTGACATTGTAAATGTCGACCTTTTCGTAAGGGAGAATGTCGGCGGCATCCATCAGGTCTTCGTCGATGGTGATGCTCCCCTCGTAATGAAGTTGCGCGTCCGTAACCGTCGCCCTGTGCAACTTGGACTTGAGCATGATTCTTTGCATGGCTTTTCCCACCTTTATGGAATAATAAGCGGTTCGCCGAAGACGTGATTGTCGATCAGCCGCGGGAGTCCCACCCGCACCGCCAGAGCGATAACGGATTCGCGTTCCAGCGTTTCCACGTCTTCCAGCGTTTCCGCATCGCAAATCTTCACATAGTCGATGTCCGTTCCCTCGTGTGACTCGATGTATTCACGCACCGCCCGGATTATCACGGATGCCCCGCGTTCTCCGTCGTCATAGAGCTTTTTGGCGATTTTCAGCCCCCTGCTGAGGCTCAGCGCCGCCTCACGTTCTTCCTGTTTCAAATAAGCATTGCGTGAACTCATGGCAATTCCGTCGGATTCCCTTGTTATATCCACGCCAACGATTTCCATGTCCATGTTGAGATCGGCCGTCATGCGGCGTATTGTAACCAGTTGCTGATAGTCTTTTTTTCCGAAGACCGCTGTGTGGGGCTTGACGATATTGAAGAGTTTCGTGCAGACCGTGGCTACTCCCCTGAAATGAACGGGCCGCGACATACCGCAGAGGTTCCGGGTCACTTCCTCGACCGTCACGTATGTCTGATAGCCAGGTGGATACATATCGTCCACCGAAGGATAGAAAATTATATCGACTCCTTCCTGTTTCGCGAGTGCTTCATCACGTTCGAAATCCCGGGGATATTTTTCGTAATCTTCGCCGGGCCCGAACTGCGTCGGGTTAACAAAAATACTGACCACCAGTTCGTCGGCCAGTTTTTTCGCTTCCCGCATGAGGTTCAGGTGGCCTTCATGGAGATATCCCATTGTGGGAACAAAGGCGATTCGCCGCCCCTCTTGACGGATTGACTCAGCCCGAAGCTGCATTTCTCTGCAATTCCGAATGATATCCATGTTTTCCCTTTTCAGCCGAAAAAAAAGCCTCCCCCGAATAATCGAGAAGGCCGCATCTTTCCCATGGAACGATCATTGATTCATTCCGTCCCAGTCCTTCTCGCGGATCCAGGCGGTTTGAGCCGCTGGTTAGCAAACGGACGGCCCCTTGTCAAGATTTTTTATGACCGGGATCGATTAATCGATACGCGGCGGAAACGAGCCGGCATTAACGCGTGAAGTGGAACAGCTGATCGGCAATGTCATCACCGTTCATACCGTGACGACAAGTCAGACACGTTCCGCCAGCGCAGCGAATTCTTCCGGCGTCAGTGTTTCCCCCCGACGGTTCTGGTCGATGCCGAGTTCCTCCAGGAGGGCGATGACACGCTGCCGATCGACAGTAATGAAGGGATTGTCGCACAGGCTATTGATCAGCGTCTTTCTCCTCTTGGCGAACGCGGCCCTCACGAGATTCTGAAATTTTTCATGGTCTCTGACAGGATACAGCGGCTGGTCACGCGTCACGAGTTTCAGCACCAGGGAATCAACGTTCGGCCTCGGAAAGAAGCTGCCTCTCGACACGGACATGACCCGAAACGCATCCAGGTACATCGCGGTGAGTACCGAAAGCGTCCCGTACCGGCGATCTCCCGGTCCAGCGACGATCCGTTCTGCAAGTTCCCGCTGGAACATGAGAACGGATGAGTACACGTACTCTCTGAACCGGATCAACCGCACCAATATCTGAGAGGATATGTTGTAGGGAACGTTACCGGCGACCTTGATTTTACGTCCCCCATCAACAGCCGTGGAAAAATCGTATTCCAGAACATCCCTGTGCAGGATTTCGACGTTCGCTCTTCCTTCCAGCTCCGCCTCCAGTATCGGAAGAAGTCTCCGGTCGATTTCAAGAGCCGTCACCCTGGCGGCCCGGTCAGCAAGGAGTGCCGTCATAATACCGAGACCCGCCCCGATTTCGATCACCGTTTCTTCGCAGCCTATTTCAAGGCTTTCCACGATCCGCTCGATTACGCCGCGGTCCACGAGGAACGACTGGCCGTACCGCTTAAGCGGACGCAAATCGTAACGATCGAGAATTTTCCGTGGTGTCGTCATCGGCCATTCCAGTCACACGACCGCCCGGTCTGAATCACGGTCTTACGCTGTCCCCGGGGTCAGTCCATTCCCACAGGCCACCGGGACAGGGCGTTCAGGTCGAAAGAATGAACGATGCCTTTTTCAAGAAGCCTTGTCCCGTAGGCAGCGATCATCGCGGCGTTATCGGTGCACAGCGCCGGGGACGGAATATACAGGTCCAATCCGTCTGCTTCGCATGCCTCTCTGAAACACTGGCGCAGACGGCGGTTGGCCGCAACGCCTCCGGCCACGACGACCGCCCCGCCGGGACAGTCACCGGCCGCCCTGATCGTTTTTTCCACCAGGACGTCGATAATAGCCTGTTGAAAAGAAGCAACCACATGGGGTATGTCGTCTTGCGTCGGCGGTTCTCCACACTGTTTCAGATAAGAAAGAAGGGCGGTTTTCAGACCGCTGAAACTGAAATCGGGACTGTTTTTCATGGGTCTCGGAAAACGAATGCGTTCGGCGTCACCCTGTTCGGCAAGCCTGTCGATGATCACACCACCGGGATACCCCAGGCCGAGCATCTTGGCCGCTTTGTCGAAAGCTTCCCCCGCGGCGTCATCACGGGTCTGCCCTAGGAGCCGCATGCGGTCGAAATCCTCCACAGTGTAAATATTGGTATGCCCTCCCGACACAACGAGCGCCGTAAAGGGGAAAGGAGGCACCTTTTCTTCCAGGAATATCGCGGCAATATGTCCCGCGATATGATTGACGCCGACGAATGGAATTTCACGGGCGAACGCGATCGCTTTCGCCGCGGACAGCCCGACCAGAACCGAACCGATGAGTCCGGGACCCCTCGTCGCGGCCACGCCTTCTATGTCGTCGAGACTGACTCCCGCTTCCTCGAGGGAACGATCTATAACAGGAAGAATCGCCTCCATGTGTTTTCGCGAGGCGATTTCCGGCACGACGCCTCCATACAGGGCGTGAAGATCGACCTGGGACGCCACCACGTTTGAAAGTATCCGTCTTCCGTCCGAGACGACGGCTGCGGCCGTTTCGTCGCAGGAAGACTCGATTCCCAGTACCAGCATGTATTTTCTCTTTCACCCCCGCGCGGGTAACCTGATTTTTACTCCACAAAGCGCGCCGAAAGGTATATAAGAAAGAAGTTGCTTTGTAAACATCATTTACCGGGAACTGGGTTGTAATGGAGATTCAAACCGACTTTCTGATTCTCGGCAGCGGCATCGCCGGACTCGGGTTCGCCATCAAGGCGGCTCGCCTGGGAACCGTGGCCGTCATAACAAAAAAAGAAACCATCGAATCCAATACGAACTACGCCCAGGGCGGTATCGCGTCGGTGACCGACGAAGCCGACAGCTTCGAGGCTCATGTACGCGATACGCTTGAAGCTGGGGCGGGCCTGTGTCGTGAAGACGTCGTCCGTTTCGTCGTTTCCGAAGGCCCCGAACGCATCAGGGAGCTGATTGACTGGGGAGTGCATTTTACCAGGGCGACATCTTCCAAGGCAACCCAGGACTATGACCTCGGGCGCGAAGGAGGGCATACCTATCGTCGGGTGCTTCACGCCGATGATTTTACCGGCCGCGAAATAGAACGGGCGCTTGTGACCAGGACCGGGGCCGAAAGTAATATCACCATTTATGAAAACCATTTCGCCGTCAATCTTATCACCCGTTCGAAAATTACCGGCGATAAACGATCACCCGATCGGTGTCTCGGCGCTTATGTCTACGACGTGGACAGGGACGTTATTAATACATTCAGGGCCCGCTTTGTTCTACTGGCCACGGGGGGATCGGGAAAAGTCTACCGCATCACCACCAATCCCGATATCGCCACCGGCGACGGCCTGGCAATGGCGTTCAGGGCCGGCGCCCTGATAGCCAACATGGAATTTATTCAGTTTCATCCAACCTGTCTCTTTCATCCCGAAGCAAAATCTTTTCTTATCAGCGAGGCAGTCCGGGGAGAAGGAGGGGTCCTGAAGCTTAAAAACGGTTCAACCTTCATGGAGCGGTACCATCCGTCGGAAAGTCTCGCTCCCCGGGACGTGGTGGCAAAGGCAATTGACCGGGAAATAAAAAAGAGCGGCGATGAATGTGTTTATCTCGATATCCGTCACCGGGGAAAGGAGTTTTTGACCGGACGTTTCCCCCACATTTACCAGCGCTGTCTTGACTTCGGCATCGACATGGCCCGCGATTTCATTCCCGTCGCTCCGGCAGCCCATTACCAGTGCGGCGGCGTGGTCGTGAACGGCCAGGGCGAAACGAGCATCGACCGTCTGTATGCCTGCGGCGAAGTCTCCTGCACGGGGCTGCATGGAGCAAACCGCCTGGCAAGCAACTCGCTCCTGGAAGCGATTGTTTTCACTAATCGCATTTATGAAAAAATCGCCGGACAGTTCAATGATAAAAGCGACGAAGCACTCGTCATACCGCCGTGGGACCCGAAGGGCGCGACGGAAAGCGATGAATCCATCGTGATCTCAAATAATTGGGACGAAATCCGCATGTGCATGTCGAACTACGTGGGCATTGTCCGGTCGAACAAGCGGCTCGACCGCGCTAAACGAAGAATCGATATAATTTCCCAGGAAATTAACGAATATTACTGGAATTTCAAGATTACTCCCGAGCTTCTCGAGTTACGCAATATCGACACCGTGGCCAGGCTTATCATTTCCTGTTCGCGGCTTCGAAAAGAAAGCAGGGGGCTTCACTTCAATATCGATTATCCCGACCGTGACGATAAAAACTGGCACCGCGACACCGTTGTGAGTAAATCGATTTTACGTGAAATGAACTGCGTACCATGACAGGATTCCGCACGGCAGACGTTCCCGAAAGCCCCGCACAAAAAATCGAAAAAACCATTGACAGTCTTTCCTTTACAACATAGATAAGAGACACACTTTTATCACTCGAGCGTAGTAATAATGAGCAAGACAACGCCTTTGCACGGGCTTCACGTCGCCCTGAAAGCCCAGATGGCCGATTTCGGCGGTTATGACATGCCGCTCTGGTATCCGGCTGGAACAAGAACGGAACACCTTGCCGTTCTCACCGGCGCGGGCCTTTTTGATACCAGCCACATGGCCGTTGTCATGATAACGGGCGCCGGCGCCCGCGAACTTCTGCAACATTGCTTCACCAAGAATCTTGATCGGTGTGTCGGGAAAAAACTTCTCCCCCTGTCGCCGAACCGTTGCGCTTACGGTGCCTTTCTCGACAAAGCCGGCTCGGTCCTGGATGACGCCATCGTCAGTATGATCAACGAGACAACATACATGACGGTAGTCAATGCGGGCATGGGAAACACCATTACCAGGCACCTTGCCGACGAGGCGCGAGCGGCGTCACGTGCCGCTGATATTCATGACTTCACGGACCGGGTGGGCAAAATCGACCTGCAGGGACCGCGCTCGGCGGACATTCTGGCCTCCGTTCTTGCGAATCCGGCTATTCTTCAAGAACCCATGTCTTTTTTCAGTTTCAGGGGACATTTCGACGGGCACGCGCCCGAAGCCGATCAGGTCCGACTGGTGAACGGCGCCCCGGTTCTCCTGTCACGGACAGGCTACACCGGCGAATTCGGGTTCGAACTGTATATGGATCCATCGCG
Source organism: Deltaproteobacteria bacterium (assembly GCA_011056825.1). Classification (GTDB taxonomy): domain Bacteria; phylum Desulfobacterota; class Syntrophia; order Syntrophales; family UBA2210; genus MLS-D. Next base: position 10,483 of record DSBH01000204.1, read on the forward strand.
TCTCGGTGATTCCTGGGA
>DSBH01000084.1 GCA_011056825.1 Deltaproteobacteria bacterium
CAGCACAACAGGGGCAAGGCATTCACCACGCTCTACAACAAGCTCACCGACGCGGGGTTCAATCTCGACCAGCCGGGGAAAGGACGCAACATGTTCATGTCCTTCGGCGTCGCCCAGGCCCTGGGAGCGCAGTGTATCGGCGTGCTCGACGCGGACATCAAGACATTTCACCGTCGCCAACTCGACCGCCTCTTCTATCCCGTCATCGCCCGGGATTACGAATTTTCAAAGGCTTTCTACGCCCGGATCAGCGACGGCCAGATGTACGGACGCGTCAAGCGTCTCCTGGTCGATCCGCTGCTGATAGCCCTGAAACGCAAGTTTTCCGAGTTCGGCGACAACAAGTTTCTTCGTCTCGCGGACTACCTGCTGGCCTTCGATTACCAGCTTTCCGGGGAGGTGGCTTTCGACATGAGCCTCCTGCGACGGATGCACTTCGCCACCAACTGGGGGGTCGAGATATTCACCCTCATAGAAGTCTACCGGAAAGCGAACAGCATCGCCCAGGTGCAATTCTCAAAGAAGCCTTTTGACCACAAACACCAGAGCGCTTCCGCCGATGACCGGGAACACGGCCTGTACAAAATGGCAATCGACATTGTCACCACTATATTTTCGTCCCTCGTGGTGGAAGAAGGACTCGAGATTACGGACTATTTTATTCAGGACCTGACGATCGCCTACCGCAACGTGGCCGAGGAGCTCATCAAGAAATACGCCGACAATTCGTCATTCTCGAATCTCAATTACGACCGTAACGCCGAGGAAGCCCTGGTGAAAACAATTTTCACCGAGGCAATTCTCACGGCGGGCGATTATCTCGCCTCGCCCTGCCGCATGACGGACCGGTTCCTGCGCATTGTCATGTCGGACGATCGCTTTCAGAAATATCTCGACATGGGACTTCAGAAAGACATGCTTGAGTACGAACAAGACAACCGTTTCCAGCTCTTTGAAGTTCCCCAGACCGTATCCTGGGAGCGCATCATTACGAAGCTGCCCCGCATACTGCTCGATATCGGCGATACGGTGAAGCGGGAACAGAAGCAGTATCTCTAAAAAAGAAAAAGCGGAAAAAGCGGGCGGGGCGGTATTCCGGTTGACTGACCCGCGGCGGGCGTCACTCAGGTCCGGCGACGAAACGGCGCCTCCTGCGCAATCACCGCCCGCCTCCCTGCTTTTCCGCATGCACCATCATGATATACAGATCCATTACGTTGGTCAGTGTCGGCCCCGTTATGAGATGTTCCTCCGTTCCCTCGAAAAATCGGTAGGAGTCGTTGCGCTTCAGGTAGCCGATCGCCTTCATGCCCCGACGTCGTCCACGCTTGACGGTACCGCCGTCGACAACGGCGCCCGCGGCGTCCGTGGGGCCATCGGTCCCGTCGGTCCCGCCGCTCAGCACGACGATGCCGTCCATTCCTTCAATGGCCAGAGCGGCGGCAAGGGCGAATTCCTGGTTGCGTCCTCCCCTGCCCTTCCCCCGGATCGTTACCGTCGTCTCGCCTCCCGAGATGATACAGGCCGATGGAGCGGCGGGGTTTCCCGAATGAAGAATCTCGCGGGCGACGGCCGCGTAAATCTTTGCCGCCTCCCGCGCTTCACCTTCCATCGAGCTTGACAGAACGACGGTGTTATAGCCCCGCGCGACCGCTTCCCGGCGCGCGGCTTCAACTGAAAGAGACGCGCTTCCGATGATCAACGTATGGGTGTTGCTAAAGGCGGGATTTCCCGGCTTCGGCGTTTCTTCCTCTTCACCCCTGCTCCCCCGTTCAAGATACGCCAAAACGGACGGGGGAATCTCATTTCTGATGCCGTAGGCATCGAGAACCGCCAGGCAATCTTCAAAGGTGCTTCGATCCGGCACGGTGGGACCGGACGCAATGACATCAAGATCGTCGCCGGTAACGTCGGACAGTATCAGCGATACCACGGTCGCGGGCGCTGCGGCGGCGGCGAGCCTGCCTCCCTTGATGGCCGACAGATGTTTTCGCAGGGCGTTGATTTCATGAATCGTGGCGCCGCACTCCAGGAGTTTTTTTGTGAGAAGCTGTTTGTCTTCAAGTGTTACGTTCGCAACCGGGAGCGGCATGAGAGATGACCCGCCGCCCGAAACAAGGCAGAAAACCAGGTCGTTCGGTCCTGCCGCCTCGGCGGTTTCCAGTATCGTTTTCGCGCCGGACACTCCCGCCTCGTCGGGTACGGGATGTCCAGCTTCGGAAATAGAAACAAACCGGAGCGGACCGCCGTGACTGTACTTGGTCGTCACGTCTCCGCCGCTGATGCGGGAACCGAGAATATCCTCCAGGGCCGACGCCATGGGCCAGGCCGCCTTGCCCGCTCCCACCACGTAAATATTTTCGATGTCCTCCAACCGGCGCGATAACGATCCGACAACCAGTTCACCACGGTCCGTGGGTGAAACAACGCGTTCCACCGCTTTCCGCGCGTCGGCCGCGGCGAGCCCGGTCTGAAAAACGGCCCGGGCGTCATCCGCCAGTTTCTCGTTGCCTTCATTCATGCCGCCCGCTCCTCAGAACTCTCTTTTCGCCGTCACATCACGCTTGACGGCGTCTATCAGATCGGTCATTACGGGAATCACGTTTTCCCGGAAATCCCCGGCCACTACCAGGTACATGATATCGTCGCCCGGGTGAAGCGTTCCCTCCAGAACCTTGGCCTGAATGTCAACGATTCCCTCTTTTCGTCGATATTCTTCGAGAATATGATCCAACGCCCGGTGATCCGCCCGGACCTCGATTTTCTCCACCGGGCTCCCGTCGCGGGAGGTCGCCCGAACGATGCCGTTATGAGCGAGGATCATACCGGCCTGATGAATATCGGGATGCGACTTGACCTGTTCAACGAGTTTCTGCAGTTCCATATGTTCCGTTTCCTTTCCGGCGTTGACGTTTGTCCGTCATTATGAGAGAAAAAAAGCATGTGCGCAAGACGTCGATCACGGAAAAAAACCTATCGCCTTGAACGTCTCGGGGAATTTCTTCCGGCGACGTTAATGAAACAGCGAATATTCATCGATACGATTCCGCCGAACCTGACCAGACTCTGGACGAAAACAGTGGGCCCTCAGATCGCCCGTCAGACCGGTCCCTGCCGGTTCAGGGACGGCATGCTTTCGGTCAGGGTAAGCACTTCTTCGTGGATGCAACAGCTTCAATTCATGAAAGATGAGATTCTCGACAGGCTCAACGCGGCCGACCCGCAGCAACCGATCAAAAAAATAAAATTCTTCATCGGCCATGTTCCGCCTCCACCTGTCTCCGGCGTCGCTCCTGCCGTCGATGATTTCGACGAAAGCAGGCTCAAAAAACGCGACCGGAGGCTGATAGCCGAACGCACAGCCACCGTGGAAGACGAGGAACTGCGGGAAATAATTCGCAGGGCCATGGTGAAAGAGGCACTCACTCGCCATTTGCGTTCCTGACGTTTTTTCCATTGAAGATGCTGCTCACTTCGGCGGCATAGACACCCGGTGATTCGTAGATAATAAGCGGCGGTTCGACACGCAGCTCCTCGCCGGCCCCCTTGATTGCTTCCACCAGCACGAACGACGCGGCTGATTGGGCAAAGGAATGAACGAAGCGCAGTTTCTTCGGCTCGATTCTTCTCGTTCTCAGGCCGGACAAAAGCGTGACGGACCGCTCCGCCGGGTAAATCGCGTAAAGCCTGCCCTTTGCCTTCAGAAGAAAGGCCGCCGATTCCAGGAAATCATCGATGGTGCCGTGCAGTTCGTGCCGTGCCGCGGCTTTTCGTTCCTGCGGATTCACACGCCCGCTTCCGGACTTCCGGTATGGGGGATTGAAAAAAACGACGTCGAAACTCTCCGCGCCACAATGTTTTCGAACGGTCCTCACGTCAACAGCAATAAAAGTCGTCCGCTTTTCCAACCCGTTCAGCGCTGCGCTCCGGTTCGCCATGTCCGTCATTTCATCCTGAATCTCGAAGCCCGTGATAAGCGCGCTTTGATACCGGGCGGCCAGTAGCAGTGATACAATGCCGCTTCCTGATCCCAGTTCCGCCGCCCTGTCGGCGCGTTTCAGCCGTACGAACCCGGCGAGAAGCACGGCGTCGATGGAAAAGCGATAGCCGTCCCGTTTCTGCAGGACAACGACGCTGCCCCCGGGCAGGCGTTCCAGTGTTTCGTCATCGTTTCTTGATGTATCGACGGTCATGGTTGACCCCTTTGCCTTGCGCGAATCACGCCTCCAAGAAACCCATATTTCGAGACTATTTTCAATTGGAAATGTCGTTACGTCAAAAAGCGTTGTTTTTTCAACCGCATACTTCATGGGTTGTTGTGTGTTTATTCATCACGAAAAAATTAAAAAAATTATATAAAAAAATCTTGTCTCATAGCTTCTAAAAAGCTATAAAAAGCAACTATGTATCCACGACAAACGGACCAGGTTTTTCGTTGAAGTGAAACGCCGGTTTCGTGACGTCATTAATCCTTTACACATTGTAGCCCGCGAGAGGAGAGAAGCCACCGTGATACGAGGAAAATTGAGATTATCGATTTGTGTAATTGTTGTTTTGTTCTTTTTATTCCCCTGTTCACAGGGTTTCTGCGCGCAGACGCCCGAGGATGTTCTCAAGCAGGGTATCGAGGAATACCGCCTTGAGAACTACGAAGAGTCCGTCGAGACCCTCACGGAAGCCCGGAAACTACTGCCAGATTCATCGATGGCCGCCTTCATGCTGGGAATGGCCTACAAGCAGACCATGGACTACAAGGCGGCGCTTCCCCAATTTCAGGACGCCGTCACCATGGAGCCACGCATCAAGGAGGCCCTGCCCGAGTTGATCAACATCCACTATCGACTCGGCAATTACGAGGAGGCGAAACGCTGGATCGCCGTGGCGGAACGCGAAGAAATCATGCTCGCCCCGGTCTCGTTCCTCAAGGGGCTGGTGCTTCAGAAAGAAGGAAACTACCTCGAATCGGTGGATGCTTTTGAACGGGCGAAAAGCCTCGATGAAAAAATGTCGCAGTCGGCCGATTTCCAGATCGGCGTTTCCTACATGATGGCCCGGCGCCTCCAGGAGGCCCAGGAACGCTTCCGGGCCGCCGTCACGACCGATCCCACGACGGACCTGGGAACCTACGCGCGCAGGTACCAGGACCTGGTAGAAGACCGGATCTTCCTCGAACGTCCCTGGCGTTTTACCGCGGGCCTTTTTGGACGTTTTGACTCAAACGTCGTCGCAAAACCGGAAGAATCATCATTTGCCGGCGGCATCACGAACGAAGCCAGTCTCGCTTTCGCTCCGTCCTTCCGGGTGGATTTCGTTCCCGTCCTTGAAGGAAACAAGCTGTTCAGCGCGAACTACTCCTTCGGTTCCGTTATCCTCAACAAGAATTCCACCACACACAATCTGCTGGGCAACACCTTTTCGGTAACTCCCGGTTACCGCTTCGGCCGGTCGGCGCTCAACCTCAACGTCAGTTACGGGCACTACCTGCTGGGCGGACGGCGATACCTGGAAACCTTTTCCGTCGGCCCGCTGTACCGTTACCTCCTGAACGACCGCAACATTCTCGAGGTCTTTGCCGGATTCGTTTCGAACGACTACCTGAAGCCTCTCGCACCCGGCATTTCTCCGATTGAGTACGATCAGGACAACGAGGGCGTGAGGGCCTACCTGAGCTGGGTCTGGCTGTTCGCACGCGATTCCTTTTTCAACGCGCGGTATGAATTCACCACCGAAAACGCCGACGGCGTCCGTTACGATAACGAGGGGCACCGGTTTACACTGAATACCATCTTCCCCATAGCCAAGAACGTAAAATTTCAGGCAAGCGTCGGCTATTTCCTCCGTGACTTCAGTCACCGTCTTACCTATGTCGAACCGAATCCAGCGCCGCCGCCACTTTTTGTAGGCGTTGACATGGAACGAAAGGATCACCAGTATTCCGCATCGGCCGGCCTGACCTGGGAAGCGACGAGGCAGCTCAACGTTATTTTCCAGTACTCGGCAACACGTAACCGGTCCAACGATCCTTTAAACACGTACACCCGCCACATCTTCACGACGGGCATCGAGTACAAGTTCTGACATAAAGGAGCGGTCCAATGAACCGATACCGGGTGTTGGCATGCATGTTGGTACTGGCAGGTTTGTTTTTCGTTTTTTCGTCGGCGGCGTTTGCCGCGCCCGTTGGCACCGTCACGGCGGTCCAGGGGAAGGCCGACATCACCCGGGGCGATGATCCGGCTCGTCCCGTCGCGCTTGACGACGAGGTATTCGTCGGCGACTTCCTGCGGACCAAGAGCGGCGGCCGCCTGGAGGTCACTTTCATTGACGGCACGGTATCCCGCATGTCGTCCCGTTCGCGTCTTCGGGTGACAGAGTTTCTCTTTGACGCGGGCAAGCGTGAGGGAACGCTCGATTTGTTGCGCGGCAAGGTGCGCAGCGTGGTAGCGGGCGCCTCGCCCGACAGTACCTATGAAGTGCACACCCCCACGGCGGTCTGCGGCGTCCGGGGAACCCAGTTCATCGTTACCTTTCAGAACGGCGTCACGCGGGGAGCGACCGTCAGCGGCACAGTATACACCTACAGCCGGAGCCGTCCCGGCGAGGTGAGAGTCATGGAGGCCGGCCAGGGATTCACGCTGACGGATCCTGATGATGCCCCGCAGGTCCAGGATATTCCCGAGGAAGATCTGCAGCGCGATCTCGACGACACCTCCATGGGCGGTGACGGGGACGACGGCGACGACGGCAGCGGCGGTACGTCCGGGACCGTGGGCGACGACCTGGCAAGCGGGGACGACGGCACATCCGGAACGACGCCGCCCGACGGAACGACCGGCGGTCTCGATCCCGGGTCCGACCCCAATGCTCCGCCCGCGATACCCCCGGAACCGGAACCGGAGCCGATTATACCGGAATCGCCGGTTGGTGACGGTGTGCTTTCGGGGTCTGTATCCGACGCGTACAGCTCGACCAGTTTTGACGCCCTCTTTGACATGACCGCGCTTACGGGCACAATCACGCTGAGCGGGACCATCAAGGCGCCCAGTGATGAATCGGGCTACGGGTACAGCGATCCCGGCTGGATCGTGCCCCTGTATTTTGACAACGATACCGGGACGATGGACGGCATGTTTGCCGGCAAGACCGGCTCCTGGGAAGGTATTCTGTCGAGTATTCTTTTTGACAGCGCGGAAAACCTCTACTATCTCTTCGGGCTTCCTGCCGGCGACACGGCCACCACCGCGGGCAGCGGCGTCGAACTCGGCGAAGGCGCCGGCTTCGCCACGCTGACGCCCGCCGCCGACATGCCGGAAGAAAGCTCTTTCGGCGTGGTTGAAACCGAATCGGGTTCGCCCTACCCCCTGTCGGTCATGATAGGTGAGAACTATTCGTCCTATTACTCCGGCTCCGAAGGAGGGTATGACTACACGTCCTTCTATGTCGATTCCTACATAACTTTGCTCGACCGCACCCATCGCGGATATATTGAATTCGCGCATGATTACTACACGTATTCAGAAGGTGGCTCCGTCGAGTCGGATCTGTACAGCGACGGATCGGCGTACTTTTACCCGCACGACTTCGTCGGCGTCGTTCCCGGCATCGACCTGAGCCACGAAGTATGGACAAACCTTCCGGCGAGCCTGTACGCGAACAACGGCGGAACCGCCGCGGTCGCGGCACACGACTCGGGGTTGATCGGCGGTACATACGCCGAGTCATCATGGGGAACGGGCCTGGGCGATTACACGGCAATGGGAACCTACGACGGCGATCTCGGATCAGGCAACTACCTCTGGAACTCGTTCGTTGCCTTCGCCGACGGTGCCGAAACCGGCTGGACAGACCTGGAAAACGTGGCAGCCATGCTTCGCGGAGATTCTTTTCAGACATCAAATCTCGCCTTTACGTTCACCACGGGGTGCTGGTTGTTTAACGACCCGGAAACGAACGATACGGCACTCTACGGGAATACCGTCGGCATATACATGGACGAATCAGGCAACGCCGGGCTGGTGTACGGGTCTATACCCGGCGGCCATTATTATCCCGGCATGAACATGTGGATGGCCGATGGGGCAAACATCGAATTTGACGCTCAGGGCGCTTATACGCTCGAGGGGATTGATATTAACCCGCTGGCCGGGTACCTGTACGAGGATTTCCCCGGTGGCACTATCTCGGGAGCCGGCGCGGGCGCTTCAATCGAATTTATTATTCCGGGAGATATCGGAATCGGCTGGGGAGCCTATAATCTCATGTTCGGAAGCGACGACCTGCCCTTTTCCTATGCGAACGACTTCTCCGGCAATCCCGGTGAAGTCGATGTCGCCTTCTTCGGCCGTCCAGTTCTTGATGAAGCTGCCTATTTGATTGGAATCCTGGGTAGCTCCTGGTACGACGGTCTTGTCGATGGGAGCATAAGCGGTATCTTCGTTTCCGACAAGGACCACGGCATTCTGGGCGGACCCTTTTACGGCACTTATGATGACGCCGACGGCACCTGGGTCGGCGCGTCGTCGGGCACCTTTGAGGAAACAGATACCTTTGATAATCTTTTCTCTAGTGCATGGGCAGGTCCCTGGGTGAATCTTTATTCAGGCTACTTTAAAAACTATGCCGGATCGAGCATTTCCGGAGGAAGCATGCCGTTTTACGAGGCGTTTGTAGCGGGCACTGATCTCGGGGTCTGGGCCTTTGATGTAAATGAACTGTATGATCAGTACGGTGAAGTACCGCCCTTCTTCAATACAGAAACTCTTCCCGGCGGTCCCTGGACGCTTTTCGGTTACGTAAACGAAGAGACTTTTTCAAGGTCGTTAATCATCGATGGAACACAGTGGAACGAGGGACCTGACGGCATCGCGGGCAGCGTCGCCGGTTCATGGATTACTATCGACAAAGCTCTGACGGGCGTCATAGGCGGCTCGATTACGGGCGAAATTATTGATGGCACCACCACATGGCAGGCCATCGCCCGCGGTGTGTCCATCGGAACGGAACGGTTCCTATCCATGGCCGGCAGTGACACCGGTAAAGCCGCACTCGGACAGATGAGCATTCCCTGCGTCCAGGTGGGAACAACGGATCTCGTGCAAGCTCCGAATGGTTCACAATACCTGTCCGGCGTGTACATGAACGACGTGCGCTTTTTCTCGTATTCCGCCGGTCAGGCGCCTGTTATCTGGGCGACGGGAGACGTCGGTGGCAACTGGTCGGGTACCCCCTTTTCTGATTACGCAATTCTCACTGGACCAGGCTTCGAAGGAGCCGGAGTTGATTTCTTCATAAACCGTTGGGACAGCAACCAGTGGGCTGCTCAGGTTTCTGCATACGAGGGAACTGTCGCGAGTCATACCATAGCCATTCAGGGCGGCGCGGCCGGCGCCTACACGGGGGACACCAGCGGAACGTTCACCGGCACGGCTTCGGGCGTTGCGGGCCCGCCCGATCTGATTGGTTATGATTAACTGGCACCGTGAATTTCTCAGTTATACGGACCGGGGCGTCGCGATAAACCGCGCGCCCCTTTTTTCATTGTTGACGGAGTACCGTGCCCTGCTCACCTTTCTCCGGGGGTTACTGTTTCACCGGGAGTTCCACTTCGTAAAACTCGTCCCGGTCGCCTCGCCGCCGTCGGTTTTCCCAGAAGCGGTCGATGGCGGCGAAGAGCCAGAGCGCCTGACTGCAGGTGAAATCTTCCATTTTTTCAAGCAGATGGGGAACGCTCACGCCGAAATGGTTTCCAAGACGCTCGTATTTTTCCACGTCTTCCAGGTCCCAGAGAATCAGCAGGGGCCACTCGTCGAAACGGTCCGCCTCGAAGTGTGCGTTCTTGAAGACCTCGCAGAGAAGGGCGCCTTCGGCGGGCGTAAAATACTCCGCCATGTCGCGCCCCGTCTCTTCCAGCCGGTCGAGACATGAAACGATCCGCTCCCGCAGGTCGTCGGAAATAGACACGTCCTTTCCGAACAACCGTTCGAGGAACACCACGGGAAGCGTAGTACCGTCAGGAGAACTCATCGTGCAACCTTACCGGAGACCCCCGGCCGGGGGTTCAGGAATAAAAAAATGGGGTGAGTGAAGGGATTTGAACCCTCGACCTCCGGGGCCACAACCCGGCACTCTAACCAACTGAGCTACACCCACCACAGGTTTCATTGAAGGGGAATTTTCATACCACGAAGGCAGTCAAAGGGCAATAGAAATTCCATGCCCCTCGGTATACGCGCGAATCGGGTTTCGGGATTTCGTCATGCCTGTCATGGTCCCTTAATGAGGTATACCCCAAAGTTGTGGATTGATGGTTGAATAAAAAAAGCGTACCCTTCGGTTCGTTGTGATCAGCAACAAAAAAACCGAATTGGAGGATACGCTTGTGAAGAAGTCTACCGTGACA
>DSBH01000080.1 GCA_011056825.1 Deltaproteobacteria bacterium
GAACTCCAGCGCAAGGCAACTCCGGTCGCCCTACGGGCTCCCTCCGTTGCCTTGCCATTGTTCATCATACCATGTAGTGTAATGCAACCTCCATTTTGAGACACGAATTCAGAAACGGGGGGGAGCCGAGAGCAAGATTGACGGCCTCTTTCGCGTCATGTTCGTTCTCCAGGACGACTTCGATCCCTTCCATCCGGCGGATAGCCTGGACAATCTGATCCCGCTCCACACGTATTTTCATCGCTCTTCCTTTTTAGCCTCTCCCGCTCGGAACGCGTCGTTCCCGCTCGTCCGGCGCCGGCGACATGATGAAAAGAAGCCGCTTCTTTCCGCGGCGAATTCCGCGGGAGGACAATGCTTCTCAATCCACCATCGCCATGATTTCCTTTACCAGCTGTTCGATGCCCTCCGCCACCCGGGATATGGTCGGACCCACCATGTAGGCGGGCGTGGTGACGATTCTGTTCTTGCCATCGACGACGGCTCTGTCCACGCTGCATGTCACGTGACGCGCGCCCATTTCCTCGATGGCAGACGCCACCGGCGAATCGCTTTCCCCGGTCGTCAATTCCGGCGTGAACCTGCCGAGCACCCGCGCGGCGATGACCGGCGCGATGCACATAAAGGCAAGCGGCTTTTTTCGCCCGTGCATATCAAGAATGAGTCCTTCCACCTCCGGCAAAACGGTGCAACCGCTTCCCGCGACGGTGAAATCGCAGAGGTTTTTCGCCGCCCCGAAGCCCCCGGGAAAAACCAGGGCGTCCAGATCGTCGGCCGTGACATCAGCCAGTCGACGTATTTCACCGCGGGCAAGCCGTGCCGATTCAACGAAAATATCACGGGATTCCGACATGGGCCGATTCGCCGCGTGATCAACCACGTCACGCTGATCCCCCTCGGGAGCCATGCAGACAACATCGGCACCGGCGCGGTCCAGAAAATAGAGAGTCATCGTTGCTTCATAAATTTCCGACCCGTCGAAGACGCCGCACCCCGACAAGACAACTCCGATTTTCCTGGCCATATCGTGCCTCCTTCCCGGTACCGCGAGCAACCGCGCCGGATGGCGCGGTATGTCATCTTCCGTGATATTTTCTCAGCCGTGCCCTGCCGGCACATTCTCCGCCGGCAGGTTCGGGATTCCCGGTTCTATTCGATTCGGTAACGTTTCAGCTTTTCCACGTAGGTCGTTCGGTTGAGGTTAAGAAGCTTCGCAGCTTTGTTTTTAACCCCGCCCGATTTTCTCAGCGCCTTCAGAAGCAGGTCCCGCTCGAACTGGTCGATAAGGGATGTTATATTCAAACCCTCGTCAGGAATATGAATGCTCGGCGGTGTCGATCCGTCGCGGCTGACGGCCTGGCGGATTTTCTCGGGCAGATCCTGTTCATCGATCACGCCCTCTCCCTTCATAACCACAAGCATTTCTATGATGTTCTGGAGCTCGCGCACGTTTCCGGGCCAATGATAATGAAGCATCAGTTCAACGGCCCGGTCGCTTACTCCCTCGATGCGTTTTTTATTCGATTTCTTGAACACGTTGATGAAATGTTTGATTAACGAAGGTATGTCCTCCTTCCGTTCCCTCAGCGGCGGCAGGGTAATGGGAATAACGTTGATCCGGTAAAACAGGTCTTCCCGAAAACGCTTTTCTTTGACGGCCTTTTCCAGGTCCTGGTTCGTGGCGGTGATGATGCGTACATCGGCGTCGATCGTCTGCGTGCCGCCGATCCTCTCGAACTGTCTTTCCTGGATTACCCGAAGCAGCTTTACCTGCAGCGACGGGCTCATATCGCCTATTTCGTCGAGAAATATGGATCCACGCTGGGCAAGTTCGAACCTGCCCGTCCTGCTTCGAACGGCGCCGGTAAATGCCCCTTTTTCGTGGCCGAACATCTCACTCTCCAGCAATTCTTCCGGAATGGCTCCGCAATTAACAGTCACGAGCGGGAAGGACCGCCGTTCGCTGTTGAAGTGGAGGGCCCGGGCCACAAGTTCCTTGCCCGTGCCGCTTTCACCATAGATGATGACGGTGCTGTCGGTTTCCGCGACTTTTCTGACGGCATCGAAAACCTGCCTCATGCCGCCGCTCAGGCCGATCATGCGGCCGAAATCATATTTGTCGTGCAGCTGGTCCTTCAGGGATTCGTTTTCTTCCCGAAGGCGGGCGAAGGACAACGCCCTTTCCACGGACAGATGGACACGGTCGGGTTTGAGAGGCTTGGTAATGTAATCGTAGGCGCCCAGCTTCATGGCCTCAACAGCGCTGCTGACGGATGCGTAGCCGGTGACGACGATCACGACTATGCCGGAATCTTGTTCCTTGAGGCGTTTCAGAAGCTCCATGCCGTCGAGGCGCGGCATTTTCAGGTCAGTAATCACCAGATCGTACATACCGTCCGAAAATACCCTCAGTGCCTCTTCCCCGTCGCCGGCCACGTCGACGCGACCGGCGTCGGAAGACAGCATTTCGAGGAGGTTCTCCCGATTGATCGCGTTATCATCGACGACAAGGATTCTGGGCTTTCTCATCAGCTCCACACATACCGCATGCCGGCACAAAAAAGCGAAGGATGGAGGAACCGCGCCGGCGAGACCTTCCAGTCAGGGTGATGTAAACAAAATATTCACAATAGTCAACCGTAAAGAACCCCCGGCAAACAGCCGAAGCGGGAGTTCAGTCACATAATTAAAAAATATTAAAGTAAAGGACAGGACCTGCCGATAAAGGGTTTAAAGAACCATCCATATTGACCATCAAGCAAGAAAGGTTCAGCCGTGACAATTTCCTCGTACCAGATTGACACCGTGCTGCGAGTCTACACGCGGCAGAACAACGCGAAAACCGCGCCTTCCGGAGCGAGAAAAGGGACCGGCGACGCCTATCAGGACAAGGTGACTCTCGGCGGGAACGGCGGCAGGAACGACGCCCTCGAAAAAATTTCCTACAGCCTGGTCGACATCCTGCTCAGCGCCGGAAACAAGCAATGACGGTCGCTACGGAAGAACAGCCTGTCGGTGACCTGAAATCAATTCTCGTGGTCGATGACGACGAGGCAACGCGGGGCGTTATCATCGACGCGTTGCGTGAGAGCTGCTATTTTAACACGCGGGAGGTCGAAAACGGGCAACAGGCGCTGTCTCTTCTCAAAACCGCGTCCTTCGATCTGGTTATCAGCGATCTAAAAATGCCGGGCATGAGCGGACTTGACCTGCTCACCCGCATCAAGCATCTTGATTCCTCCACGCCCGTTATTATTATCACCGGCTATCCCACTATCGATCTGACGGTTTCCGCCATGAAGGAAGGCGCCGTCGACTTTCTGACAAAACCTTTCAAAATCGACGATCTCATTTTCAAGGTCAATCTCTATCTTCAGGAACGATCCCTGCTTTCTGAAGAAGATCGGGACGAACGGGGAACGAGGTGGAAACTCGGTGAAAAAATCCGCGAACTGTCGACGATCAGGCTCATCGGCGAACGGATCGAGCAGCGCCGAGGTCTTGCCGGCGACGACATGTTCGATGAAATCGTCAAGCTTTCCCTGGCGTTAACACGGGGCGAAACGGGACTTATCGTTCTTGTTGATGAAACCAATAAATGTTTCCTCAACAAGAGCATCTGCCACAACAATCAGCGCGCTGATGCCGACTCGGGCGACATGCTTGAGGCACGGCTGACTCCCCTTTTTCGCGAAACCGTTTTAAGTCGGGCGCCGCTTCTCATTAACGGCGATCACAGTCTTCGTGCCGATGATTCTCTCATCGCTGTTCCCCTCACGATACGGGGCAGCAAGATATTCGGTATTCTCGCGATCTTCAGCGGCGACGGAACAACGATCTTCACACGGAAAGACCTGACACATGTCCAGAACCTGGCCGAACGGGCGTCGCTGTACCTGGAAAACACCATTCTCTACGAAAGCCTTTTCGGCAGTATTATGAATACCTTTGAATCGCTGATTCACTCCATCCATGCCCGCGACAACTATACCGAACGGCATTCCCGTTCCGTCACGCACCTGTCGCTTCTGACGGCAAAAACTATGGGATGTTCCGACTATGAAATCGAATCGCTCCGCATTTCCGCCCATCTCCACGACATCGGCAAAATCGCCGTACCGGATCATATCCTTCTGAAGCCCGCCCCGCTCAGCGATGACGAATACCGTATCATTCAGACCCATGCCGAGGCCGGCGAAGATATTCTCAAGTCCATCGCGCTGTTCGACAGGGAACGGTCAATCGTCCGCCATCACCACGAGCGCTGGGACGGCCGGGGGTATCCAGACGGGCTGACGCGGAACAAAATTCCCTTACTGGCTCGGATTCTCTCCGTCGCGGACACATTCGACGCCATGACCAGTGACCGACCCTATCGGAAAGCCCTGCCCCCGGCCGTCGCCGTGGATGAAATACGGGACAACCGCTGGAAACAACTCGACGGGGACGTCGTCGACGCCTTTCTGTCCGCTCTCGACGAGGCTCGGCAACCTTCGAAGCATTGAATCCTTCCTTTCACCGTTTTCCACCGGGCATATTCCTTTGTGGCACACATACTGCATGTATTTCGAAAAGATCACGAGTTCCGATGAAGGAAAGGCGCGAGCAATGGAAACGACTCTTCCATCCAGGGGATCAAAGGTCGAACTGAGTTTCGGGTGTGAAAACAGGATGGTGTCCGCCACGGCCGTCGTCGCGGACATCGACGGAGACCGTATCGTCCTCGATATTGACGGGGGCGACAATACCATGACGCCCGAACCGGGAACGGACATTTACCTGCTGAAAGGCGGCGGTCTTTACAACGTCCTCGAATCGAAACATTATCCGCGCATCACCGTTGAAAAGGTTCATGAGCGGCTGCACGCCCGTGTCGACGATATCCTGACGGTGGGATACAGGCGGGTGCAAGCCCGGGATTATTCAGGCGGTGAAGACCAGGCGCAGATGATTCTTCGGAACGTGTTCGGCGACATACAACATGTCCCCGACGTGGAAAACGTTACGCCTGCCATGCTCTACCGTCTCCTTTACCAGCTCAATCTGAAAGTGGACCGCCTTATGGACATGGCCAATCTTGGACGTGACGAATCGTTCCGTCTTTCAGACCTTGAACGCGTCAACATAAGCGCGTCGGGAATCCGTTTCACGATGCCCGAAAAGCCTGATCCGGACGAGATCATCGCGCTCAGGCTTGACCTTCCCCTGGAAACCGTCACCCGGCTTGAGGTACTCGGCAAAGTGGTTTCGATCACGCCGGACGATAAGGGAGACGGTTACAGGGTATCAATCGCCTTTACCGACCTGCCCGAAGACATGAAAGAAACCATTACGCGGTACGTCTTCAGAAAACAGCGCGAGCTTCTTCGGCGGTAAGCCGCGGATCCGGTCGAACCGTTCGAATCATTTCCGCGTGTCGGTGTCTCCGGCTGTTATATGCCGGTACGATACGATTGAACCCTCGAAAAAACGGTCTTCCCCGAACAGGGGTCGCTCGCGCCGGTACACCCGCAGAACCGTTCCTTTCGCCGATACCAGTTCCACCTCGTCATCCCGGGAACCCTTCTTCGGAAAAACATTATGGTTGTCTGAACGGTCTTCCCTGTTCCCGGAAAAGAAGTGTGAAGCGAGGCGGCCGATGAGGTGCTCTTTTTCGCTTTCCAGCATGCCGCACATTGCCTCGTTGCAGTCCACGATTCTGCCTCCGGCGTCAAGAATCTCCATGCCCTCGAAGGCCGATTCAAAAAGAAGGCGGTATCCCTTCATGGCGTTGACTTCACGGTCTTTCCCGCGCAGCATGCCGTAAAGATAAAAACTTTCCACGGCGCCTGCCGTGGTGAGCAGAACAAGCGACAACAATGAAAGGTGTATATCGGAAATCCGCCGGTTGTCGGCGATGGTGCCCACGAACATGCCCCTCGTCCGCGATCGGGTGGAAAGAGCGTGCAGCACGAACCGTCGATCCTTGGACCGCGAGGTGACGACAACGGGGCGTTTCTCGCGAACGGCCCAGGCGAAAACTCCGGAGTCTATCAGAAATTCCGTCTCATCCTTTGCGTATCGCGTCGTTTCAACGGGTCGTGTCCGCACATGCTCGAAATCATTATTCTCCTCGTTGACCAGGTAGAAGGTAAACGCTTCGAACGGTATCAGATCCGCCAGTTTCGCTTCCGCGTCGTCAAGAATCGGAAAAACCGACTTCAGCTGGTTGACGCTCTCCCGGCAATCGCCCAGCGAGGTTGCCAGTTCAAGAGTATCCAGGATAAAGCGGCTCGACTCCTCGAAATAGCGGAGCCGTTTCTCCAGGTACCTGGTCGAGGAATCCCCGCCGTAGCCCCGGTCACGATCCCGGGAAGAAATATGCTGTGACGTCGTTGATTTGTCTGTCCACATGATCGATAATCACCGTCAGTAAGTTTTCTGATATATCCAGTGAGTTCCAGGTATCTTCATCGAGGGGCGGTACGAAAATTTCGCCGCTCGAGCCCATTTCCATGACATGGGCGATAATATCCGCCAGGTGAACGATGGCCGTTTCCGGGCGGGTGTAAGAATTTCCGGGAGCATGGTGGTTGCGTATCTCCGCTTCCAGCAGAAAGGGAAGCTTCCATCGCTCGGCCATGAGAGCTCCGATACCGGCGTGATCAATATCCAGCAGGTCCTTTTCCACCTCGTAAAGCAATCTCGATTCACGACGGGCGGCAAAAAGAACCCGCCTCGAGTGTTCCGGCCACAGGCGGTACATGAGCAGTCGGCCTATATCGTGAAGGAGGCCCGCCACGAACAGACGCTCCGTATTCTGTATCTGCTTGTAGCCCGCGATTATTCTCGCCGCAATGCCGCAGGCCAGGCTGTGTCGCCAGAATTCCTGCATGTCGATATGGCGGGCGGGAATCCGGTCGAAAATTTTGATGACGCTGATACCGAACACAAGCGATGTCAACTGTTTTGTACCCACAATGGCGACGGCTCTCGACACAGTGTCTATCTTCGAAACAAACCCGTAGAAGGCGCTGTTGACGATGCCGAGCAGTTGCGAGGTTAATGCCGTGTCCTTGCCGATGACATCGGCTATATCACCGGCCGAACTGTTTGGATTCATGATAGTCTCGTTTATCCGGTCAAACACGGCAGGGAGCGTCGGCAGGCGTAAACCGAACTCCGACAGCCTGCCCAGGTTGATCGGTTCCAGAAGAACATTGTCGTCCACCGCCTCCGCGTCGTCATCACCGATAACCGAGAACCGGCCTCCCGGGAGACCCTGTTCGATGGCGCGCGCCTTGCGTAATGAGGAAAGATTTTCCAGTTCCCGCATCGCCCGGTGTTTCGTCCCCGCGTGAAGAAACCGGTATTCGTTTATTCGACGGGCGGCCGCCAGCGCCGCAGGATCAACGTCATTCCGCCCGGCATCGAAAGAGGGAGCTTCCTCGCCTTCGATCTCGGCCTCCACTATCCCCCAGGCCTTGCACAACCGTATGGAACGTTCCGTCAGCGCGGCTCCCGCCGGCAGGAGGAAACGACCGTCACAATTGATCACGTCTGAAGCGAGAACCATTTCAGGCGTCAGGTCCGCTATTTTCATCCGTTTCATGCCTGCCGCCTCCCGCCGCCCCGAATGAATTCCGGCCTGGTCGATTGATTCTTTTGAAATTTCGGTCTCGATGATATATGAAGATTCTTCAGGGAAATTAAACGCCCCGTTGAATCGGTCGGCGTCGGCGGCCGCCGTTGAAGGAGGAAAAATCGATGATCAGGAATATTCCACCGACAGACAGGATACTCGTCGTTGACGACGAAGCGTCCATACGGAATCTGTTCGAAGAAATCGGCAACGAGGCCGGGTATACCGTGTACACGGCGGCGGGAGCGGAAGAGGCCCTGGCCCTGCTTGAACAAAATGACATCAACGTTATTTTTCTTGACCTGAAACTGTTCGGAATGAACGGCATCGAGTTGTGCCGACGCATCCGGAGCGAGAAACCGCTGGCGATCATCTACGCCATGACCGGTTGGTCGGGGCTTTACGAGGTCGAGGAATGCCGCGAAGCGGGATTCGACGATTTCTTCAAAAAGCCTGTCTCCGCCGATTTCATAACCCGGCGAGTCGAAGATGCCTTCGAAAAAATCAGCCGCTGGACAGACCGCGGATTCTGATACTTCAGGCCTGTTTGTTTTCACCCAGGACCTCCTCGATCTTCTTTTCCAGATTTTCCAGAACAAACGGTTTCTGAACAAAGGCCCGGCATCCCTCTTTCAGCAGCTCCATGGCCCCTCCCTCTATACTGAAGCCCGATAGAAGAATCACCCTGACCTCCGACTCGATTTCCTTTAATCCCCGGTACGTCTCGGCGCCGGACATACCCGGCATGATAAGGTCCAGAAGCACCAGGTCGATTTCTTCCGACGAGCTACTGTAAATTTCCAGGGCCTCGCGGCCGCTCGAGGCTGCTATAACCCGGTAACCGCAGGACTCAAGCAACTCGCGGTTCACCTCCAGCACAACCTCTTCATCATCAACGACAAGAATCGTGGCGCGGTTCGTTTCTTCCCCGCGGTGTGGCGAAGAAGTTTCTTCCTTCCGCTCCGCCTGCTCGGAAGCGGGAAGGTACACATCAAAACGAGAACCCTGACCCGGCCGGCTTGTCACGTCGATTGCCCCGCCGTGGGCACGCACGATGCCATACGCGGACGAAAGTCCGAGTCCGGTGCCCCCACCCCCGTCACGGGTCGTGAAAAAGGGATCGAATATACGTCTCACAACGGACTCGTCCATGCCGATTCCCGTATCGGTTATCGAAAGACGGACATAGGGACCCGGCACGATTCCAAGAAAGGGAATACGCTCGTCGTCATCGGAAAAATCGACATTGGCCGTTTCGATAAAGAGATCGCCGCCTCCCGGCATGGCCTGGCCCGCGTTGATCAGAAGGTTCATCAGAACCTGTTCGAGCTGTCCCCGGTCGGCCATGACGATCCTGAGATCCCGCCACAAATCACGGTGAATGGTGATTTCACGGTTAAAACGCTCCACCATGAGCGAGGTGCCGGCCGCGAGTTCGTTGAGATCGATCGGCAGAACATCGTAGCAGGCGGTCCCTGAGAATCCCAGCAGTTGGGCCGTCAGCGAAACGCCGTTTCGTACGAGTTCCTGAATCTTTTTGATTTTTTCAGCGACAACCGGCGATGCGTCCCGTCCCATGAGAGCCAGCGATGCATAACCCTGAATGCCCATAAGCAGGTTGTTAAAATCGTGCGCGATTCCTTCGGCCAGCGTCCCCAGGGCTTCAAGTTTCTGGGACTGCACCAGTTGAGTTTCCAGGCGAACCTGGTGCGTCATGTCCCGCAGTACTGCCAGCGTGGCGGGTACGCCTTCCCATTCAGCGACGGCGGCCTTCATGTGCACCCATACTTCGCCTCCTTCCTTCGACAACACGCGGAAGGAACATCCGGCCGGCGCTTCTTCACCCCTGTTTCGAAGCATGCAGTATTCATGGGTGGCAAGGCGGTCGTCGGGATGGACAAAACGAAGGGGCGGAACGTTTTGTAACTCTTCCGGCGCATAGCCCGTCAATTGCTCGATCATGCCGTTTACATACAAAACGCCGTTGTCGCGGAAAGCGGCGATGATGTCGGGAGCCCGTTCCAGGAGCAGGCGATGTCCGCCTTCCGTGCATTCATCCACGGCCGGCATATCATCGCGTTTTTCCGACATTCCACTTTTTTGCTCAGGTTTTCCGGTCATCGTCACACTCTCATCCGTGACTGCCGCCGTCCCGGCGAGACTTCTTCATGTTCCGCCGCAAGCTTCCCGTTTCTCTATCCTGAATTGGAGTCTTTCATCATGCACACATCCGCCACGAAGGGGCCGTGATCTGTCCCAAATGGAATGATGATACTGGGACCGCCGAGGACATGGTTCACCGTGTGTCCCCCGCCCGTCACCACCGTGGGAATCGCCGCCGACAGGTGAATGCCCATGACGTCGAGCCGCTGCCGGGCTGCCCCCGACACCATGTTGGTAAGCTCGCCCACGGCATCTGCAATATCACCGTTGACCTGCGTGATCTCCTCGCCCAGCATGTTCGATACAATGCGAAGAATACAGCCTTCACTGAAACTCAACGCGAATGAACCTCTGACCGAACCGGCTATGCCGATGATCCCCGTAATATCCCCCTTCGCGGAATTGTCCTGCTTGAGATACGGCTTTCCCGGCCGGGCGTCGATGAAGGCCATTGTCTTCACCACGTGCAGCGTTCCTTCAAGAAAAGGATTGATGTATTGAACGTCCATGTTTCTCCCCCGCGCGCCGACGAACGGTCTTAACCGCACTTCTTCTCGATCTGACCGATCTTCTCGCTCAAAACGTCCGCCGTAAACGGTTTCACTATGTA
>DSBH01000081.1 GCA_011056825.1 Deltaproteobacteria bacterium
CGCCGTTTTTCAACAGCTCGAAAAACATCAACGAAAAAAGCGGCGCCCTTTTCTTCCTGGACGGCAAAAACCAGCGACCGGCGGAAGAGCTGGTACCGGGCGACATCGCCGCTGTGGCAAAACTGAAAGAAACATCGACGGGTGATACAATCTGCGATGAAAAAGCACCGATACTTTATGAAAAACTTGAACCACCGCGACCGGTCTGTTCCTACGCGATTCTTCCGAAAACAAAGGGCGACGAGGAAAAACTGTTCTCTTCTCTCAACAGGCTCATCGAGGAAGACGCCACACTGAACTTGCGCCGTGACGACCAGACCCGCGAGATGATTCTCTCCGGAATGGGACAGGTTCACATCGACGTGACGCTGGAAAAGATGAAGCGCAAATTTGGTGTGGACGTGACGCTGAAACAACCGAAGGTTCCCTACAAGGAAACCATCAAGGGCAAAGCGCGTGTTCAGGGCAAATACAAGAAGCAGTCGGGCGGCCGGGGACAGTATGGCGACACCTGGCTCGAAATAGAACCGACCGCGCACGGCGAGGGATTTCAGTTCGTCGACGCAATCGTGGGCGGCGTGGTTCCCAGGAACTATATTCCTGCCGTGGAAAAAGGCATCGTTGAAGCCATGACTGAAGGTATCGTTGCCGGCTATCCCGTGGTTGATGTGAAGGTCGCCCTGGTTGACGGATCATTCCATCCCGTGGATTCCTCAGAAATGGCCTTCAAGATTGCCGGATCCATGGGATTCAAAAAGGGATTCGAACAAGCGCAGCCCACGCTCCTTGAACCGATCATGAACATCGATATTGAAATCCCCGACGAGTACATGGGAGACGTAATCGGCGATCTCAACAGCCGGCGTGGCCGGGTGCTCGGCATGGACAAGCGCGGGGCAAACCAAGTCGTGAAGGGACAGGTGCCTCTGGCGGAGATTCTCAGTTATGCTGCGGAACTTACTTCCATAACGAGCGGCCGCGGAACATTTTCCTATGAATTTTCTCATTACGAAGAAGTACCGGCCCACCTGCAGGAAAAAATCATAGCCGAGGCGAAGAAGGAAACCGAGGAATGAACCAGACACTGTTCGCCGGGGTGATAACCGTAAGCGACCGGGGAGCCCGGGGTGAACAAGAGGACCTCAGTGGACAGGTGGTTCGTGAACTCCTCGAAAGCTTGCCCGCCGAGGTAAGGGCCTATCGAATCGTCGCCGACGAAAAAGAAGAAATCGCCGCTGCAATTATCCGGTTTGTCGACGATGACAAGCTCGACATCGTTGTCACCACGGGGGGTACCGGCGTCAGCCCCCGGGATGTAACACCTGACGCAACGGCAAACGTCATCGACCGGGATATTCCCGGAATGGCGGAAGTTATGAGACTGGAAAGCCTGAAGAAAACGCCTCACGCCATGATATCGCGGGCCGTTGTTGGTATCCGTGGATCTTCCCTCATCATAAACCTGCCCGGAAGCCCCCGGGGAGCATCGGAAAACCTGGCGGCGATCATGCCGGCACTTAAACATGCGGTGGATAAAATCAAGGGCGATCCGTCGGATTGTGCCGATTAAGTATGGCGGTCATTCTCTCCCGGTGCGTGCCGGGCCAGAATATCGATCCGCAATAGGGGCACTTTACAAAAACGTGTTGTGTTTTAAAAACGTAGGGAGGGACGTGATCTTTCACATTCTCGCGTTGAACGGGTTCCAGTAGATTATTGCATGTCAGACATCGCGTGAAAAAATCTTCCCGTCGCGGCACAAGCCGCAGCCGCTGTATGATTTCATCAATCTGTTCATTAACCCGGTCGGAAACGACTATCAGAAGTGTTCCCCTGAACTGGCGCCGGGCCAATTCCTTTTTTCGTGAGAGCACAACCCTGTCTTCCCGGGCGCCCCGATCCAGCAAAACACGATCAGCCGTCCCCTCGTGAACGACTGTATCGTATCCCATGATACGTAACCACTTTACCAGTTTTCTCAAAGTTGAATCGGCGAGAAACGTTGTCACTCCCGGTAATCCTGCGCCTGTATCTCTTCGCCCTCCGTGGATGCATTGCCACGGGATATCTGTTCTTCCAGCTTTCGAATGCGCCTGTTAAGACCGGCCACCTTGCGAGACAGGCGCCACCGTTCCGCTATGCCGAAGAAACCCGCGAATATGACACCGATACCGAAAGAAACAAAAAGCAAAAGATAGGCCTGGACCGTCACATCGATAAACCCGTAGTAACTCAGGTTCACCGTCTCCGTGTTATCCAAAGAAAACGTAATAACAAAGAGCACGCACAGCATGATAATAATCGTATAAAGCAACTTCATCGCGGATCTCCCCTCTTGCTAGAAAAATGACTTCAACAGGTCCCTCGTTTTTTCAATTTCTTCAGGAATAACACGTACTTCCCCCAATACGGTCACGAAATTCGTGTCGCCGAACCAGCGGGGCACGACATGCATGTGCATGTGCTCGTCAACCCCCGCTCCGGCTGCCTTACCCAGGTTCATGCCGACATTAAATCCTTCTGGATTGAAAGCCTTGCGCAATATATCGACCGCTCTTCCGGTGAGATTCATCAATTCCATCAATTCTTCCGTCGACGCATCGGCAATGTCCGCGATATGCCGGTAGGGAACCACCATAAGGTGTCCCGAAGTGTACGGATATTTGTTCATGATGACAAAGCAATGTTTCCCCTTATGAAGCATCAGCCTTTCATCCCGCAGAGAGTCGGCACAGAATATACAGCCTTCTTTCTTTTCTCCGGTGATGTACTTGATGCGACCCGGCGCAATGATAGTGTCCAATAAAAATCCTTCCGTCTTTTCAGATTATCCCCTTCGAAAAATCAACGGGAATAATCATGCCTTCGATCGTGTCACTCACATCGAGAATACCGACGGTCCTGTTCCCGTTGAAACGACCGTCCGTGGGAGATCCCGGATTGAAAAACAATACGCCGTCGATATTTTTTACCACCGCTTCATGTGTATGACCGAAAACCACGCAATCGACGTTTTCGAATTCCCGGGCGATTCTATCTTCGATACCGGCCGGGCTTCCCCATCCGTGGATCATACCGATACGTCTGCCTTCAGCCTCGATAACCACTTTCGACGGCAGAACCCCGCATAATGAAGGCTGATCCATGTTCCCGCAAACCGCAACCAGATCCTTTCCGTCGAAGGCTTCCAGAACTGCACCATCCACGATGTCTCCAGCGTGCAAAATCATTGAAACATCCTTAAACTTTTCCTTCACAATACGCTCGAGGTTCTCGTCCGGCACCCGCAGATGAGTATCGGATATAACACCTATCTTCATTTCCCGCCTTCCTTTTGGGTCGTCATTATATCGTCGTCATCTCAAAATTCAAGGTTTATATGGATTTGAACTTCCGTATTTCCTCTTTTGATTTGACATTTCGCTTCGCCCTCGTTACGTTATCACCGTATTATGTAAATACCACGAAAACGAAAGAACAGATCGAACCCATGTTCGAACAGTCACTTGAACGCCTGGCGGAACAGATACTCGCATTAGACGAAGCGTCCCTTGCCAATCTCTGGGACAAGTACAAAGATCGTATGGAGCGCTTCGACACCAGTCGTGAATGGGAAAAATCCGTTATTATTTTCTTTATTATCAACGCGGTCCGCGTAAAAAATAAAATTTTCAACGAACAGGTCATGCTTTCACAAAACAACCAGCCGCAGGAGAAAAAACCCTCCGGCGATGTTCCATACCTGAAACGCATCAAGTAGCATGGACCGACCGTCTGCCCTCCAGCGCATCAAGAAACTCCGGAAGCTCATCGCCTATCACAACGAGCGGTATTACCAGCTCGATGACCCTGAAATATCGGACGCCGAGTATGACCGCCTCATGACGGAGCTCATGGAACTTGAACAGATGTGGGGCGAAGAAAGCGGCGAATCAACTGATTCGCCAACCCGCACGGTGGGCGCTGAACCGCTGAAGAAATTCGAAACGTACCCTCATATCACGCCCATGTTGAGCCTTTCCAATGCCTTGTCTGAACGGGACATACTGGAATTCGTCAGGCGCGTTTCGTCCCAGCTTGAACCGGAAAAGCCGACATACGTACTGGAACCAAAAATCGACGGCGTCGCGGTCAATCTCATGTACGAGGAGGGTGTTTTTACCCGCGGACTCACCAGAGGCGACGGATTGATCGGCGAAAACATATCAAGAAATCTCAAAACCATTTCATCCATTCCCATGACGTTGCCGGGACCGCCCGCCGCGAGTGATTCGAACATTGTCGAAGTACGCGGGGAGGTTTTTCTTCACATTGAAGATTTCAAGCTACTTAACAGAAAGAAGGCTTCAGAAGGAAAACCGCTCTTCGCCAACCCGAGAAACGCGGCCGCCGGATCGATCCGCCAGCTTGATTCCCGAGTATCCGCCGAGCGGCCCCTCGCCATCAACTGTTATGCCGTCTCGGGCATTGATGGTCCCGGATTCGAAAGTCAGTGGGAAATCCTGCAAAGACTGAGAGAATGGGGATTCCCCGTCAACCCGCTGATCAGGCGTGTGGAAACGGTGGACGAGTGCGTCGCTTTCTTTCGTGAGCTTGAGGCAACAAGAAAAGAAATCCCCTACGAGATTGATGGTATGGTCATCAAGATTGATTCCCTGGCTCAGCAACGGCGTCTCGGCGCGCTGTCGCGAAGTCCTCGATGGGCGATCGCCGCAAAATTTGCTCCTGCCCAGGCTACCACGGTAATAGAATCTATCGACATCCAGGTTGGAAGGACCGGCGTGCTGACTCCTGTTGCTCGAATGAAGCCCGTGTCGCTCGGAGGCGTTACCATCAGTCACGCAACGCTTCACAACATGGCGGAAATCGAAAAAAAAGATATCCTCGTCGGCGATACCGTTCTCATTCAGCGGGCCGGCGACGTGATTCCCCAGGTTGTAAAATCGATATCCTCGAAGCGCACCGGGAATGAACGCCCTTTCAGCATGCCGGAACGCTGTCCTTCCTGTGGATCACCAGTATATAAAAATGAAGGCGAAGCGGCGCACCGTTGCATCAACATGACCTGCCCCGCCCAGACGCTTGAGCGGATTGTCCACTTTGTTTCCAGGGGCGCCATGGATATCGACGGCATCGGCGAAAAACTCGTACGCAGGCTCCTTGAGGCGGAACTCGCACGGGGACCGGCCGACCTGTATTACCTGACTTTTGAAGATTTGCTGGGACTGGAACGGATGGCTGAAAAATCCGCCCGCAATATTATATCCGCTATCGAAAATTCGAAACGCCCTCCACTTTCAAAATTTATCTACGCTCTCGGTATTCGACATGTCGGAGAAGACACGGCCGCCATTCTCGCCGACTATGTTGACGACATCAACGAACTCGCCGTTCTTCCCCGTGAACGGCTTTGTGAAGTCCGCGGAATAGGTCCCGTCGTAGCCGAAAACGTAACGGAATTTTTTGCCGAAACCTCGAACCGTGAAACCATCGACCGTCTTCTCGCCGCAGGTGTCAGGCCGCAGAAGGAACAACGTACAGCCGCATCTTCCCTTGCCGGCACGACCTTTGTTTTTACGGGAGCGCTCAACCGCGTCACTCGAAATGATGCAAAAAAAATGGTGGAGTCACTCGGCGCCTCCGCGTCAAGCGCCGTGTCCAAATCAACTGACTACGTGATTGTCGGTAAAGATCCGGGTTCGAAATTTCAGAAGGCGCAGGAACTGGGAATCCCCACGCTCAACGAGGATGAATTTCTTGCGATGATCACCGGGGAAAATGAATGAGCATCACTGTTCACAATTCCAGGCGCGTTCATCTCGTGATTTCCGGCCGTGTGCAGGGAGTATTTTTCAGGGCACACACCAAAGAGCAGGCAGATCTGCTGGGAATCACCGGATGGGTAAGAAATCTTGATACCGGTCAGGTGGAGGTCGTTGCCGAAAGTGAGAGCGGCGCGATCGACCGTTTCGTTGACTGGTGCCGCCGTGGCCCCCGTTCCGCCTCCGTCTCACAGGTTGAAATCATTGACGAATCTCCCGAAGGAAACTTTTCGTCCTTTTCAATCCGCTTTTAAAAAAAGGCCTTCCCGGACCTTGCTGGTCCAGGAAAGGCCTTCATAATGACCAGCCTCTTGCTATTCCGGAATAGTGAATTCCGGTGAAGCAATGGTACATCCTCCGTCGACAAGAATTGTCTCTCCGGTCGTGAAACTCGACGCTTCAGAGGCCAAGTAAATAATGGCTCCCGCGATTTCGTCGGGATCCCCCACCCTCTTGAGGGGAACATTTTTCGCGAGCTCGGCTTTTTCAGCTTTCGCCTGTTCCTCGGGCAGATGGAACCAGTGTGAATCAAGCATCTTGGTGCTAATCGGTCCGGGGGCTACCGCGTTTGCCCTGATGTTGTACGGAGCCAGCTCCAGTGCCATGGATTTCGTCGCCATAATGACGCCGGCCTTCGAAATGGAATAAATTCCGACAAAAGGTTCGGGCTTGTAGCCGTCCATCGACGCGACGTTGATAATCGATCCTTTGCCCTGCTCCTTCATGATCTTCGCTACCGCCTGGCTCATAAAATACAGCCCCTTCAGATTCAGGTTTATGATGGTGTCCCAGAGCCGTTCTTCGTTATCGAAAATGCTTCCCATGGCGGGCGAACACCCCGCGTTGTTCACCAGTATGTCGATCCGTCCAAACTCGTCCATGACTTTCTCGACGAGCATCAAGATGTTGTCCATTTTTCCGATATGGGCGGCTATCGGTGTAGCCTTTCTCCCCGTGGTACGAACTTCTTCCGCAACATTTTCAAGGTCGGGCAGCTTTCGGCTCGTCACGACCACATCCGCACCCGCCTTGGCCAGCCCGATCGCCGCGGCCCTTCCTATACCCCTGCTTCCTCCGGTAACCACGGCAACCTTGCCTTCCAGGGAAAAACGTGAAAGATCAGTCATTTTTCTGCCTCCTGTCTGTTAAACATGTTCTGATTTATTATTCTGGAGTCTTGTGCTCAAGCAGCTTTCTCGTTTCTGAACAAAGAAGGGCAGCGCCCGTACGCTGCCCCCCTTTTCTCCTGCGTATATCTGCTCAGCGCATCTGCGCAAGGAATACTCAGTCCTTTGTAATTCCGGCGAGACGCCTGACGAGATCTTTCCGGTCCTCGATGTCGTACTGCGTGGTGATCGCTATCTGTTCCATTACGGGCGATCCACCGCCGTGATAATTCCCCATATTCGTGATTCCGCCTGTCGCCGAACAGAGAATATCTCCCATGAAACGCCAGAAGTTGGCGGCGTTTTTCGCTGAAATCTTCGGGTTACGCATCACGTATTTCTCAAGCAGATCCTTCGTTTCAGGATTCACCCAGTCTTCTTCGTAGGGGAATGTCGCCGGAACGCCGCCGGAAATGTCACAAAGAATTTCCTGTTCCCGGTAAACCGCCTCGCCGGTCAGGCAACGCCCTACGTTGGCATAAATTGAATTGGGAATGAAACTGCCCGGGCCGTAGGGAACGAATCCCATGCCGGGCATGTAAACCTCGGCCTTGCCCTGGTCAGACGCCGTGTAACCGGCGGCATATCCGAGTTCCGTCGTCAGTATGATCTCTGCCAGTTTTTCGCGCACATGACCCATCTTATGAATATTGTTCATCTCCGCTGCAAGGGCGGCCGATCCCAGAAGCACGTCGCCGATGGCGGGCTTGCATCCGGAATAGCTGTGGCGATGGAAAAGGGCAAAGAGCAGCGCAAGGACACCGCCGTGGACGTATTCTCCGTTCAGAAACACCCGATCCCAGGGCACGAAACAATCATCAAAAATTACGTACGAATCCGTGGCCCCCGGCATGAAACCGCGGGGGAAATGCTCGCGTTTCCGGTAATTGTGAACAGTAACCACCTGCTTTACGCCGTCCCAGTCGCCGGGAACGGCGAAGGCCACGGCATAGTCCTTGTCTTCGGGGCGCAGCGATCGCGTGGGAACGACAAGAATTTCATCGGCCACCGATGCTTCAGAAATGTGAAGCTTGCATCCAGAAACGACGATACCGTCGCTTTTTGTTTCCTTCACCCGTACGTAAAGATCGGGATCAACCTGCTCGTGGGGCCGTTTCAGACGGTCGCCCTTGACATCGGTCTGGGCGCAACAACCAACAAGGTCTTCCCGCTGAAAACGTTCCAGCCATTTTTTGAAGTTCTCGTGATACTGGGTAGAACCGTTGTTCTGTTTGTCCGCCTCATAACTTACGTTATAAATGGCGTTTGTCGCGTCTATGCCCATGCACCGCTGGATGCATCCACCGACCTCGCGGCATAGATACCGCGTCATGTCCTGTTTCTTGTGAAGATCATCGGCACTCATGTGAATGTGGGTAAAACGATTGATCGTCTCTCCCGTCAAGTGGGACTTCGCCAGCATAAGTTCCTGAATTTTGGGATCAGGATCCTGCGCCTTGTCGTAGGTTGTCGCCATGACATCAATGGTGGGCATCTGAACTTCGTCCGACCGATCGATTTTCTCGCCGTTGAAGTACACATTGCGCTTCATTTTCCCCAACGCCTCGATGTACTGCTCCTTCGTCCTCAGCATACGTATTTCTCTCCTTTCAATTAAGCCCTTGAACAGGGCAATATAGTGTCAGCTAACGCTGCGGGTACTTCTCTCTAGTGCGTGTAACTTCGACGGCCGGGATCTCCCGAGACAGAATGAAAAGAGGTACCGCATCAGGATAATTACTACACAACCATGATATTGGCGAATATAATTCAATACAACATTCACTGATATCATCCATTCCCTTAGATAGTGCTTCGAATTATCTCAGATTACCGAATACGATTCGCTCGTTTACCAGTTTTTTTGAATCGTTACAATCGCCGCGAACGTGCTTCCATACTAAGAGATACAAGCTTTCCCCGCCGAAGCATATATGGTATTGAACGACTTTTACAAAATAAACGGTCCTTTCGAGTGACCGTCACGGAGGATTCACAATGCGTCTGAAAGATAAAGTTGCCGTCGTCACGGGAGGCGGCGGCGGACTGGGAGAAGGAATCTGCCGTTGCCTGGCGCGGGAAGGAGCCAACGTTGCGGTAAGCGACATCAGCCTGGAAGCGGCCCGGCGTGTGGCTGACGTTGTGTCGGGAATGGGGCGTCGTGCGACAGCCATCGAAACCGACGTGCGAGACGACAAACAGTGTCGGCGCATGGTCGAGGAAGCCGGAGACACCCTGGGCGGTCTCGATATTCTTGTTTGCAACGCCGGGTTCGGAGGATATTCATCGGATCGTCCAGCTGATCTTCCCCTGTCAGTTGAAAATATTTCGGAGGAAGAATGGGACCTGACGTTTGACGTCAACATGAAAGGTGTTTTCCTCTGCAACAGGGCCGTTATTCCCCGTTTCAAGAAGCAGAAAAGTGGGAAGATAATCAACATCGCTTCTATCGGCGGACGAATGCCCCTGGACTTTCTCGCTCACTACGACGCAAGTAAGGCCGGCGTCATCGCTTTCACGCAGGCCGTCGCAATGCACATGGCACGATACGGCGTCAACGTCAACGCTGTCTGCCCGGGACTTGTTAAAACCGGAATGGGCCGCTCCATGGGAATCATGCTGGGCCGATCCCATCCCGTGTTCAAGGGCATGGACCCGGACACTGTTTTTGACAAACTGGTAAATAATTCCGTTCGCAAGCGAACGCCCCAGACGCCCGAGGACATCGGAAACGCGGTCGCATTCCTCGCTTCCGACGACGCATCGGAGATCGTAGGACAAAGCATCAATGTGTGCGGCGGAATGTATTTCAGTTGACCGCCGTAACGCCCATTTTCCTGAACCGATGATGATCGTTACGGCCGTGCCGCCATGAATGACTGGTACCTCTTTTCACTTGCAGCACTGATCCTGTTCGGACTGCAACGTTTCCTTTACAAGGTATCGGCCGAGGAAGGCTGCAACAGCGCACTCACCTCGCTCGCTTTTATGGGTACGGTGACGTGTCTCAGCACACTGTTTTTTCTTTTTTCGCGGGCTTCCATCGGTAATACGGCCTTTCTCCTCGTCATATCGACCGTCAACGGCCTTTCTTTTTTGGCGGGAACACTCGCATCCATGGAGGCCCTGAAGCGTATTCCCGCCACGACGGTTTTGCCTCTTATACGCCTGAATACTGTCCTTGTGGTCCTTTTCGGTATATTCTACTTCGGCGAAAAACCGTCCATGTCCCAGTATATCGGCATCGTGATCTCGCTGGCGGTTATTATTGTTCTCGCCCGTTCCTCCGCATCCGGTCCCGCCGCCGGGCTAAGCAAAACAGGCCGCGGCATTGCCTACGCCGCCGTTGCCCTTGTTGCGGGAGCTGTTGCCGCGGTTTCAAGCGCGTTCGCCGCACACGCC
>DSBH01000181.1 GCA_011056825.1 Deltaproteobacteria bacterium
CATATATTCTCGATCTTGAATCGAGAGAAAGGGTGGTTTTTACCGAGTATGCCGGCCTTAACATGCCCTCGTCCTGGTCGCCCGATGGGACGGAAATTCTTTGTGTATTCAGCAAGGACGGTTACGATGACATCTACGCGGTCAACGTAGCCACAAAGCAAACGCGAAGAATTACCCGCAGTCCATCAATAGACGTGTCACCGTGCTGGTCGCCCGACGCCTCGGAGATTGTTTTCGTGTCGAACAGGTCAGGCGCACCGCACCTTTTCATCATGAATGCGGACGGCGGTAACGTTCGACGGATAACATTCGAAGGTTCCTACAATACCTCGCCACGCTGGTCGCCGACAGGGGATGCCATCGTTTTTGAAAGCTCGGTGGACGGGCGATTCCAGCTGTTTACCATCGAACCGGATGGTTCCAATTTCAAGCAACTTACCTTTCAGAATGGCGACTGTCTCAGTCCTTCCTGGTCGCCTGATGGCAGGTACGTCGCTTTTTCTCTTCGACGTTCCAATTCTGAAAAAATTTGCATTATTAACGCAAATGGTTTAAACTTCCGAGAAATTATGGATATCGGGGGGTTCGATTCGGTAAAACAGCCCTCGTGGTCTCCTTTGCTGAAGTTGTATTGACGGTGAGCACTTTATGAGCCGTCGCAGATGAAATCCGCGGGAGGGGCGGTTTTGTGCGTTGCTTGTTGCAAAATTCCCTCACGAAAACGCATGCAGATGAATAGAGGAGGTAAGGAATGAAACGGAACTGGCAGATTTTGGGGAGGTTGGTCGTTGTTTCTACAGTGCTGGTTTTTGTCCTGAGCGGATGTTACTGTTTCAAGGAGACAGCGGTTAAGGAGACGCCGCCGCCTGCGCAAGAAAAAGCCGCCGAGGCGAAGGCCCCGGCTCCTGCGCCGGCCAAGAAAGCCGATGATGCAGCCGCGAAGGCGAAAGCGAAAGCACTGTATGAAAAGCAGGTAGCCGAAGCACATACTTTTGCAGAACGGCCGATCCATTTTGACTTCGACCGTTATAACCTGAAGCCGCAGGCCCGGACGATTCTCGACGAGCTTGGCGCATGGCTGTTGAAAAACCAGAATTTCGACGCCATTGTTGAGGGCTATTGTGACGAGCGGGGCACCGCCGAATACAACCTCGCCCTTGGCGAAAGGCGTGCAACGGCTGCTATGGATTATCTTGTTAAACTCGGTGTCGACGCCGACCGTCTGAGCGCGGTCAGTTACGGTGAAGAAAACCCGGTCGATCCGAGAAGCAACGAAGAAGCCTGGGCGAAAAACAGGAGAGCTGAATTCAACGTTTTCCCGACCAGTTGGTATAAATAACAGTCGGAGCGTATGATCGGTGAAATTGAAGGTTCTTGTTACAGTGGCGCTGCTTGCAGTGGTGGTCGGTGTAGGTGGGTGCGCCACGCAGGATGAATTGCGGCATGTAAGCCGAAGTCTCGACGCGAAAATAACAGCTGTTCAGAACACGATGTCGGGGTTCCAGGAATCCTTGGAACAGGAAAGGCGCGAGGTTGAAGATGCCGTAAAGTCTGTGCGCAAGAACCAGGCGGATATAAACGCCGACATTATTCAGCTCCGGGATGAGCTCCAGCAGGTGCGGGGCGCTCTCGAGGAAGTGCAGGCGCGGGCGTTGCAAGAAAGCGCCGGGTCGTCGCTTGATCTCGAAACGGGCGATACTCGTGAAATGCTGAAAGATATTGAAGCGAGGATCCAGTCTGTCGAAGCCGAGCTGGGAATAGTAAAAGACCGGCCTCGGGCCGCAAAGAAGACATCGGCGCCCGTGCCCGAAAAGCCCCGGGACAGCGAAACGTTGTATTCAGAGGCTTACGGGCTGTTCAAGGAAGGGAACTATAAGGATTCCCGGAATAAATTCAGAAAGTTTCTGGAGTTATTCCCGAAAACGGAATATTCCGACAACGCGCAGTTCTGGATAGGGGAAAGTTTTTACTTCGAAGGGGAATACGAGCAGGCAATACTGGAATATCAAAAGGTAATTCAGGATTATCCACAGGGAAGCAGGGTTCCTAATTCCCTTCTGAAGCAGGCGTTATCCTTTGAAAAATTAGGAGATACGTCCAGTGCCAGACTTCTTCTCCAGAGCGTGGTGAGTGATTTTCCCGGAACGACAGCCGCAGAATCGGCCCGTTCCAAACTTCTCGAGCTGCAATAGCACCAATCGTTTCGGGGCCGCCGGTTTCTTTACAAGCCGACGGTCCCTTCGGTTTTATCTTTCTGTATTCAACGTACGTGGTTCATTGCTGCCCAACGCGAGGAGCCGCTGATCTTTTATTAATCCATGTAAATTGTTTTCACGCCCCAGGTGTGCGGAATATCGAACAATGAAGATGAATCGCCGCGTGTTACCGACAGATCACTGAGTCGGAGCTCGAGAGTGGTCCGGTTCAGCGGGTCTTCGATGTGGACTGTGATGTGAAGTGGCCGTTTTGTGACACCGTTTTTGATCGTCGCGTATTCTGAAAATAGGGCACGGTAACGAAGCGCGCCCTTCTTGTCAAAAACTTTTGTTTCTTTTATTTTATGCTGTTCGTTGAGTATTATCGACTGAACAGGAAGCCCTCGCGGGGACGTGAAATCCAGCTGGTATTCACCCTGCGGATTTATGAATGCATTGACCAGCAGGTCATTTTTGCCTCCGGCCGGGACAGGGGGAGTTCCTCTCAGAAATGCGACAATTTCCTCAGGCGACAGATCCAGGCCGAAAAAAGAATACATTTTGTCTGTGGTGGCCGCGCCCGTATAAAGAGTCTGCTTGGAGGGAACAAAGACTTTGAATGTGCCGTCACGAAACGACATAAAGAAATCGGGGATACCGAAAGTCGGCAGGGCATCGACTCTCATGCGCGAGGGATACTGAACCGCAAACGCAACACGGCGGGAAAAATCGGTTCCAATTTCCTGGCGAATGGTCACGTTCGCCACGGCCCGGGTTGTTTCGTCATTGTCGGGACGAAGAAGGTTGTTCAGGGCGGATTCTTCAAGAGAAACCGGCGTATCTTCGCCGCGGAAGATGTGTGTCGTCGAACAGGCCCCGCAGAGAATAGATGTTGCAACGATCAGGTTAAGCAATCGCCGCTCTTTCATGGCATCATCTTCTTGAGGTTTTCGATTTTTCGCTTTATCTCGCTGTCATCAGGCGTATGATCAAGTGCCTTTCGGTATATCTCGAGCGCCTCTTCGTAGCGGCCGTTCAGCTCATAGACGTCACCCAGGTGTTGGGCCACCGTCGGATCGTCGGGAAGAAACTCCCGGGCCTTCTCGAGCTGTTCAAGAGCCTCGGCAATGCGATTCTGCCTGAAATAAACCCATCCCAGGCTGTCGATTATATGGCCACTTCCCGGTTTCAGTTGCAGTGCTTTCAGGATCATGGTTTCTGCTTCGTCGAGATTGATTCCGCGGTCGGCATAACTGTAGCCGATGAAATTCAGCGCTTCCGCGTTTTCAGGATCGATAGCGAGAATATCTCTCATCAGGTCGATCGCTTTGTCAAACTGTCTCCTTTTTTCATATATGAGACCAAGTCGGTAAATAATATCGGTGCTTTCCGGCAGGATGGCGAGACCCATTCGAAGAATCTTTTCGGATCTGTCAATGTCTCCTGTATCTTCGTGCAGGGACGCCAGAACAAGGTACAGGTCGGGTTCGTCGTTTTTTGCCACGATTGCTTTGTCTATGATTCGTACTGCTTCGGCCGTTTTACCTTCAAGATTCAGTATGAGACTCATCTGTATGCGTGACGGAGCGAACACGGAGGAAGAAGGAGTGATGCGGCCGAATTCTTCGAGTGCCAGCTCTTTTTCCCCCTGTTCCTGGTAGGATACGGCCAGAAAATACCGTGCCCGTTCGTCGTCGGGATTTTCGTTCACGAGATCGCGAAAAATTTCCGTACTCTTTTCTAAATTGATTTCACCGAAAAGGTAGGCAAGTCCCAGGGATAACCGGATGTCGACGCCGTAGGATCCTTGGTCAAGAATAGTTTCAAATTCCGCGGCGGCTTCACGATAAAGTCCCCGGTTAAGCAGCAGATTTCCCAGTCGTGCCCGGGCCGCCATGTCACGTGGAATGAAATCAAGATATTGACGATACAGGGAAACGGCTTCTTCAAGATCCTGTTCATGTTCAAAAATGACAGCCAGGTCTTTCATGGCCGACGAAAACCCCGGTTCCAACGTCAGGGTTCTTCGCAACCAATATTTGGCTTTGTCGAGGTTCCTCATTTCCAGATACACGTGAGCGAGCTGGTAGGCCGCCATGGCGTTGTCGAAATTAATACACAGCAGTTCTTCCAGAACGGATCGGGCTGCGTCGTAATTCTTCTGGTTCCTGTAAACGGTACTCAGCAGCAAGTAAGGATCCGGCAGCTCCGGTTCCAGCTCAATGGCGGTTCGATAGTGGCGAACGGCTTTGTCATGTTCCTGCATTCTTTCGTAGAAAGTACCTAAAAGGATGTGGGTGTCGACGTGATCGGGGTTTTGCCGTACCGACGCCTCGAGAATGGCCACAGCACCGTCTATATCATTTTTTTGCAGGTGCGACGAGGCCAGTTCCATGGCCAGGTACGGTGAACAGGGGTGAACGCCGAGCGCCCGGGTATATTCATTCACTGCCTTGTCAGTTTCGTCATGCAGGCTGTGCAGGACTCCTTTCATGTAATGATAGTACGAATCAGCCCGGTTCGTTTTGCTTTTCTCCTGTTCTATGACGGGGACATCAGGCGACAGATGGGCACAGCCCAGCAACGCGCAACAAGGGACAAGCAGCGCGAGGGCAATATAAAAATTATAAAGATATCTGCGTCTCATGACGGTTCAGTGCCCTGTGATTGAAGAAAGATAAACGGGCTTGATCCCGTAGTCGTTGAAAAAGGGCAGTATGCGTCGTATCGCCCGAACGGTACCAGGATAGGGATGGCCGATAACGACAATTCTGTCCCAGCTGTTTTTGTTGTCCAGCAGGTGTTTCAGGATTTGAAAGGTATCTGTTTCGTCATGGTTGTTGTCCATGAAGGTGTCCCGCGAGATGAAATCAATACCGACGGTTCGTGAAGCTGCCCTTCCTTTCGAGTGCTCCGTAGTCAGACTGTCGAGAAAATACAGATCCCGCTTTTTCAACTCGGCGAAGAGCACCGCCAGTTTTCCACCGTCTTCCATGAACCGTGAACCCATGTGATTGTTGACGCCTGATATGTTGGGAACGGCTCGCAGGTTTTTCTGCAGGAGTTTCATCATTTCCTGTTGTGTCATGTTTACGAAAAGTGCCCCTTCGCCGGGGTTTTTTTCGGGATAATCATGCGGTTCCATGGGGAGATGAAGAATGATTTCATGTCCAGCCTCGTAAGCCTTGCACGCGGACTGTACCGAAAAGGGACAGTGCGGCAGAATGGCGAAATTTATGGCAATATTCAAAGAAAGAAGCTCGTCGACAATAGAAAGGTCATACCCGATATCGTCGATCACGATAGCCATAAGGGCGGTCGTCGGGACCGGTTCTTCCCTGAAGGGTCCGACCGTTTCCGGCGTTACCGGTGTCGGAGCTGGCGGTACAAACTGCCTGGTAACGGGGGACTTGACGGTCCTCCCGGTCTCGGGAGGCGGTTCTTCATGGCCGGAGAAAAAAAAGACGCCGAAGGCTACTCCGACAATAAAAACAAACACTATCGACAGAACCAGCAATCGGACCGGGATCTTCTTCTTCGTCCGCCGCTGTTGTTTTTTTTTCTTCACTCCTGAGGATAACCCGTTATTTAACCCTTCTGCATTGTTTTCATGAATGCCCAGCCCTTAATAAGATCAATCGCCCGCTGCAACTGGTTATCGATTTCAAAATCTTTTTCGTCGAATTGGTTCAGGTGTTCAGGGCCTTCGGGTATTTCC
Source organism: Deltaproteobacteria bacterium (assembly GCA_011056825.1). Taxonomy (GTDB): domain Bacteria; phylum Desulfobacterota; class Syntrophia; order Syntrophales; family UBA2210; genus MLS-D. The sequence continues at coordinate 5,914 of DSBH01000181.1, forward strand.
TGCACATCTCCTTCGATATGACCCTCAAGATCTTTTTCTCTTACCTGTTCCCTCGCCGGTGCCGGCGGTTCCGGTCTGCTGTATTCCACAACGAAATCGGGCGTGATGCCTTTGGCCTGAATAGAAACGCCGCTGGGCGTGTAGTATTTTGCCGTGGTCAACTTGACGGCCGAACCGTCCCTGAGAGGAATGATCATTTGCATGACGCCCTTGCCGAACGTCTGGGTGCCAAGCAACACGGCACGGCGGTTATCGCGCAAAGCCCCCGCGAGGATTTCCGAACCGCTCGCGCTGCCACCGTTGACCAGCATAATAATGGGTTCATCCGGTTCAATTCCCTGGTTTCGAGCCTGGTATTTTTTCTCGGGAACTCGGCCGTCCCGTCCTTTCGTGGTGACGATAATTCCTGATTTGAGAAAGAGGTCCGCCGCGCTTACCGCCTGGTCGAGAAGCCCGCCCGGATTGTTACGCAGGTCGACGACCAGTCCCTGGAGATCCGTCCCGGAAGACTGAATGGTTTCGAGGGCCGCTTCCAGGTCATCAGTCGTATTTTCCTGGAACGACGATATGCGGATGTAAGCGATGTTGTCCTGCAGAATGCGGTGCTTGACGCTCTTTATTTTTATGATGTCCCGGGTGATGGTGTAATCCTTCGGTTCATCGAACCCTTCTCGCATGATGCTGATGGTAACCTCGGTTCCACGGGGACCACGGAGCTTATGAACCGCGTCCATGATCGTCAGGTCCTTCGTGTCCTCGCCGTTGATCTTCGCTATGGCGTCTCCCGCCATGATGCCGGCCTCAAAGGCGGGTGTGTCTTCAACGGGCGAAACGACGGTAAGAATACCGTCCTTCATGGAAATGACGATGCCGAGTCCGCCGAACTCTCCTCTGGTGTCCACCTGTAGCTCTTTATACATTTCCTCGGTCATGTAAGTGCTGTGCGGATCGAGGTTTTTCATCATGCCCTCGATGGCGCCCTGTATCAACATGTCCGAGTCAGTCTCTTCCACGTAGTTTCTCTCTATCATGTCGAGTATTTCGCTGAACTTTTTCAGATTTTTGTAGGTTGTCTCGTCCGCCGAGAATGCGGGGATTCCCCTGAAACAAAGAGCGGCGAGCAACATGGCCGAGAGTACAACAAGAAAGGCCGTGCCGGCCCTCCTATTTTTAAACCAGCGTGTCATTGAAACCTCCGAAATAGTCCCGTATTCAGGATCGATTCACAATTGATAATAGCATTTTTTAACAAGTCAGTGCCAGAGCTTTTTCCGAACCGCGCGCGGCACCATCATTTTCGGGAACGGCTGAGAACGATTTCGTATATTTCCCGCTTAGGCATTCCCGTTTCACGGGCGATTGCGGCTACGGCGTCCCGCGTCGAAACGGCGTCGCCTGCGACGGCGGTCGTGTAGCGTGACCATATTTCATCAGGGGAGAGGTGCGGAATAACCGTCTCCCTTCCCGAAACGACCAGCGTGATTTCTCCCTTCAGCGGTTCATGCTCGAATGTTTCCACAAGTTCCCCTATGTGCCCGCGGCGAGTTTCCTCGTGGAGCTTGGTCAATTCCCTTGAAAGAGAAATATACCTGTCACCGAAAATTTCCAGCATGTCCCGAAGGCTTGCCTCTATTCTCACGGGTGATTCAAAGAAAATCATGGTTTTTGTTTCTACTGCTAGGGACTCGAAAAATCGGCGGCGCCTGGCTGATCGGGATGGAGGAAAGCCGTGAAAAACAAAACTGTCCATGGGAAGACCGGACACGGAAAGGGATGAAACAAGGGCTGACGGCCCCGGAACGGCAACCACGTCTATACCACGTGCGGCTGCTTCTTTTACCAGCAGGTAGCCGGGATCGGAGACACCGGGCGTGCCCGCGTCCGAAACGCAGGCAATAGTGGATCCGTCGAGCAGTTTCGCTATAAGAACGGGTGTCTTTTCACGCTCGTTGTGGTCATGGAAGCTGGTAAGGCGTGTGTTGATTCCGTGATGCTTCAGAAGAATTTTTGTATGCCGTGTGTCCTCGGCGGCGATTAGGTCTGCTTCCCTGAGTACGCGAATCGCCCGTACCGATATGTCTTCCAGGTTGCCGATGGGCGTGGCTACAATATAGAGTGTGCCTGGTTTCATGGTTGCAAATTCCGTGGCATCTCAATTGAACGACCTTTTCCGCTGGCACCCGTGCCGTTAAAAACGGCGGTATGGGCGAATGTTACAGCGCCAGCTCAAAGGCGTCCCGGATGTGGCGTATTGTATTTCCCCGTGAGGTCATTCGAACGGCCAGTACATCGAAACGAGCCTTTCGCCCGTACAGACCGTGGTTTTCCAGGTAGCGGAGCGCCGTCCGGGACAGTTTTTTCTGTTTCGACAGAGTCACTGATACCTCGGGATCGCCGAATGCCGAGGAGGTCCTGCTTTTTACTTCCACGAAGACTATTTCATCTCCGTCGCGGGCAATAATATCGATTTCTCCGAAGACACACCGGTAATTCGACGACAGGATCAGATATCCCTGTTTTTGGAGATATTGGGCGGCTATTTTTTCTCCCAGGAACCCCCGATCACGGTTTGTTGAAGGTAACCTTGAAGGACCGCCTGTGGATTTTGCAGTAACCATACCGTCGTATCGCTTCGCGGTGTTCGCTCGTTCCGTATCCCTTGTTTTTGCCGAAGTTATACTGAGAGTACTGAATATGATACCGATCCATCAATTGATCACGGGAAACCTTTGCTATGATTGATGCCGCTGCTATGGAGAGGCAGATCGAGTCTCCCCGAATGAGCGTCCGTTGCGGGATAGAAAGATCAATACGTGCGGTGCCGTCAATTATGATGAAGTCGGGAGGAGGCGAAAGATCCAGAACGGCTTTTCGCATCGCCAGCAAGGTGGCCTGAAGAATATTAATAGCATCGATTACAGCGGGTTCAACGAAGGCGATGCCTACCGAAAGGGCGTCTTCCATGATGACCCGGTAAAGCCGTTCCCTCCTGGCGGGACTCAACTTCTTGGAATCCCGAATGTCGCCGTTCTCGTATCCTTCCGGAAAGATTACCGCCGCGGCCGCGACGGGCCCGGCAAGAGGGCCCCTTCCCGCTTCGTCAACTCCCGCGATGCGGTGGAATCCGAGAAGACGCCCCTTTTGCTCGAATTCGGTCATTTAAATTCTGCCGAGTTCCCTGATACGTGCCTTCTTTCCCTTGAGATTTCTCAGATAGTACAGGCGGGATCGCCTTACCCGGCCTCTCATTACCAGCTCGATTTTGTCGATGACGGGTGAATGAATCGGGAAGGTTCGCTCAACACCGATACCGGAGGATATTTTTCTCACGGTGAACGTTGCCCGATTAAGTCCGGCACGTTTCCTGATGACGGTTCCCTTGAATACCTGAATTCGTTCTTTCTGGCCTTCAACGATGCGGACATGCACCTTGACGGTATCCCCCGCCTTAAAATAAGGAATATCCATCCTCATCTGTTCTTTTTCAATCATGTCGAGAACATTCATTATTCAAAACCCTCCTCGGTAACGCTGTCGATATCGCTGTGAAACGGCATCTATAAAACAAAGGGTCCGCAAAAGTCAATGGAAAATACAAAAAAGGGCGCTGAGGCAATGAAGCGGATTCGTCATGCTCCTGCCAGTCTGTCCATGACGATCGATACGGCCGATCGCACCGACAGGTGATTATAACCGGCAGTTCCCCGGATCGGCTCTAGAAGGAAATCGCACTTCCCCAGCACATCCTCTGCGATACCCCAGCCTGTTCCGAACAGGAGAAGCCACTCTCCGGCTTCCTCGAGCATCGCCGTCCGCAGGTCGCGGAATGATATATTCCCCTGTTTTTCCTGAGCGCTGGTGGCGACGAGACGGGGATGTTGCCCCGACTCCACTGCAATTGCGTTCCGCGCCGCCTCGAGTGACGGTTGTACTCTTACGATGTCAAAAGCTTCCTTCCTTGCCGGATTGTAGGATGCTCCGTATCCCTGCCGCCAGTGCGCCAGAATGCGATGAACAAAGTCCCGCTGTATTTCAAGCGGCGTAATTATGAAAAATCGGCGTGCACCGTAAGTTCTCCCGGTTCGGGCAATGTCGTGAATGTCGAGGTTTGTCACCGCCGTAGTCACGACTTCGCCCTTTTTATTGTAGACGGGATAGTGGAGGAGTGCGATGGAAAAACTAGCCTTCTGATTCATCCCGAAGCGCCCCGAGCATGATTTGGTCTTCTTCCGTCAAGTCCGCCCGGGCCAGCAGATCTGGTCTTCGTTCAAGCGTTCTTTTCAGTGACTCCCTGCGTCGCCATAGACGAATGTTCTTTTCATGGCCCGACAGCAGAACCTCGGGCACTTTCCAGTCCCGGTAGCGACGGGGTCTCGTATAGTGAGGACC
>DSBH01000045.1 GCA_011056825.1 Deltaproteobacteria bacterium
GCTTTCATGCATGACAGGATTCAGGAATATAAGAATAAAAAAGAATAGAGAGACAGAAAGGTGAGGGTACTTTCCAAAATCCGCGACGGTTTAGCCCGTTTACGGCACAGACAGTTTGACGCCCTGTTAATTCGACAAGATATGTGCTGCCCTGTGCACATTCAGACCGAACTATCAGGCTTGCTGCAATGACAGAACAAGCTGAAATTATCCTCTCCTTTAAAGGGAAAGGGTCGGAGTGAGGGTGAAAGAATAATGTTGTTACGAGTCGTTAAAAATCCCCCTCCCCTTAATCCCCTCCCTCCAGGGGAGGGGAAAATGATTTGGAAAGATCCTCACTTCAGGGGAAGGGAAATTGATTTGAAATATTTTTCCTCCAGGGTGGTGATAATGATTTGGAAATTTCTTCCTGACAAGGCGGGGAATGTGATCCCATTGCATTTTTCGACTGTACATACTGATGACTCGATAACGTGTCCTGCGAAAATCAATCGCGGGTTATGGATGCTTTTTCTTGAGGGAGGATCGCATATGTAGTAGAGCAATCAAACAGTGAAGTCACCGACAGGGGGGGGGCAAGCCATGAACATGGACAATACGAAAGGAAAGGAACGTGGTATGAACTTTTTGATTCAACCGAAGAAGTACAAGAGCCTCATGGCGGACGAGGGTTCCCGGGCCATCATGGATAAGACTATTGCCTTTTTCGAGGCGATGGGGAAGGAACGGCTCCTTGAGGATTTCCACAAGAAAACCTGGTACAGGGAGTTTGTCGAGTTTATCGGCAGAGAGCAGATTTTCGCCAAGCTGCTTACCCCCAAAGAGTACGCCGGTGACGATCCGGACGCCCGCTGGGACACGGCCCGCAATAACGAGTACTCGGAACTGCTGGCGTTTTACGGTCTGGGCTACTGGTACTGCTTCCAGGTATCGATTCTCGGCCTGGGGCCTATCTGGATGAGCCCCAATGAAAAGGAGAAACAGAGGGCCGCACGCCTTCTGAAAGAGGGGGCGATATTCGCCTTTGGCCTCTCGGAGAGGGACCACGGCGCTGATATCTATTCTACCGAAACGACACTGACCCCCAAGGGAGATGGAACGTATCTGGCAAACGGCGAGAAGTACTATATCGGTAACGGGAACGAGGCGGAAATGGTTTCCACTCTCGGAAAGGTTGATGACGGCACCGGGGATTACACCTTTTTCGTCACCAACTTTCGCCACAAGGCTTACGAATTGAAGAAAAACGTGGTCAGCCACCAGCAGTATGTCTCCAACTTCGCGCTGCACGACTACCCCATTACGGAAGAGGATATCCTGTCCCGCGGGCAGCACGCCTGGGATTCGGTCCTGAATACCGTCAATATCGGGAAATTCAACATCGGCCCGGCCTCAATCGGCATCACCGAGCACTGCTTCTACGAAGCAATTACTCACGCTTCGAACCGCGTTCTCTACGGTGCGTATGTGACCGACATGCCGCATGTGCGCAAGAACTTCATGGACGCGTGGCTCCGCCTCGTGGCGATGAAAATGTACCAGCGCCGCGCCACCGACTATTTCCGGGGCGCCAACGAAAACGACCGTCGCTATCTCCTCTATAATCCCACGAGCAAGATGAAGGTCACTCTTCAGTCCGAGGATATCATCAACCTGCTCTGGGATGTCATCGCCGCCAAGGGCTTTGAAAAGGACACCTACTTTTTCACGGGGACGAGTGAAGTACGAGGGCCGTCAAAACTTGAGGGAACGGTGCACGTGAATGTACAGCTTATCCGCAAGTTCATGCGGAATTACTTTTTCAACCCGGCCGAGTATGCCCCCGTGGCGCCCGATTTTTCCCTGAATGACGATTTATTCGTGTTTAACCAGGGACCGGCACGAGGCCTGGGAAAGGTTCGGTTTCACGATTATCGGCCCGTCTTCGATGCCTTCAGGGATCTTCCGAATGTGGCGACGTTCATCGAACAGATCGATATCTTCAAGGAACTTCTGGAAAAAGCGGGACCGGACGAGGCACAGGACAGGGACCCCTCGTGGTCGCTGCCCCTGGGGGAGATGTTCTCCATCGTGGTTTACGGCCAGTTGATTCTTGAACAGGCACAGCTGGACGGCACGGACCCGGCTATCATTAATCAGGTTTTCGACTTCATGGTTCGGGACTTCGCGCACTTCGCTCTCCAGATATACGGCAACCACAGCTCACGGGATGAACAACGCGAGTACTGCAGCAGGATCATGTTGATTAAGGCGGTTCCCGATACCGAGCAATACAATGCGGTGTGGAATAAGTACGTTTCCGTCCTCGACGGTGAATACGAGATGAACAAATAGACTTGATCGCCCCGCCCGCGGTGCGGGCGGGGCATTTTAATTGTCCTGTGAAAATCCGAATTCAAACCCGGGCTGGAAGAATCCCCGGAAAGTGAAATGAATGCCTGTCTTCGTCAGGTAACCTTGCGGACTACGCCTTCGATTTCAGATTGTCCCGGAGATATTCCCGGAACACAGTGTAATCCGCGGGCAGTTGTACCGCCTCGCCCTTCCTGTCATCGATTCCTCGCAGGCTGTCGGGAACCTCGGGCATAATGTCGAGAAGTTGTATGATCTCATCCGGAAATTTGGCCGGGTGAGCCGTTTCCAGCGACACGCAGAGAGAATAATCGTCGTGATGCTCGAGGAAGATCTCGAGACCCCGCCATCCGACTGCTCCGTGCGGCTCCAGAATAATGCCGTATTGTTCATAGGCATCCTTGATGCATTGCTTTGTTTCTTCGTCGGAGATGCTCACCGAAAAAATGTTTTTTCGTATCGTTTCTATGTCGGGATATCGGTGGACCAGTCCCGTCCTGTCCACGGTACCGCCGTACAGGTCAAAAAAACGGGCCAAATTGCTGGGATGACCGACGTTCATGGCATTCGAAAGGCAGGCCAGCGACGGTGAACACTTCTCGTAGGTTCCCGTTTCGAGAAATCGTGGAAACTCGTCATTCTCATTGGTGGGCATGACCAGTTTTTCCACGGGGAGTCCCATGCGGCGAGCGTATTCACATCCCAGGGCGTTTCCGAAATTTCCCGAAGGGACCGAGACGACGATTCCTTCCCGATCCCGGTGGAGTTGGGCGTAGGCGTAAAAGTAATAAACCATCTGCGGAAGAATCCTGCCGAAGTTTATCGAGTTTGCCGAGGTGAATGACAGGTAGGCAAGTGACGGATCGGCGAATGCCTGCTTTACCAGGTTCTGGCAGTCGTCGAATTTGCCGTCGATGGAAATCGCCTGTACGTTGCCGTCGATGGTGTCGAGCTGTTTTTTCTGCCGTCCGCTGACTTCCTCACGCGGGTAAAGAATATGGACATCGATTCCCTCGACTCCCTTGAACGCCTCTCCAACCGCGCTGCCCGTGTCGCCGGAGGTTGCGACCAGGACATTCAACCGTCCACCACTGGGGCGGAAATGCCCCATAAGGCGCGCCATCAATCGCGCGGCAAAGTCCTTGAAGGACGCTGTCGGTCCCTGGTCGAGGCGCATGATGTGGGTGCTGTCGGTCACCTGTTCCAGGGGAACGGGAAAGGGATAGGCGTCCTCGATGATCGTTCGGAGTATGCCGGCGTCTATCTCGTCGTTCAGGAAGGTTTGCGTGATCAGCATGGCCGCCTCGGTATAAGATCGACCTTTCAGGGCGATGATATCATCATAAGGAATTCGCGGTATTCGATCGGGCATGTACAAGCCCTCGTCCGGGGCCTGGCCCTGCAGGAGGGCGTCCCTGAAGGAGACGCGTCCCTTGAAGGGTGTAATCCCCGTCACGCCGTCCAGATTTCTGTTTGTGCTGTAATATCGTATCATTTCAACAGCCTGTAATTATAATAATGTTCAGTCGCTGTCATGCCGGGAAGCGCTGCTGCCCGACTCCCGTACTGAATCCAGAAATAATATGTGGTGACGCATCAACCTCAGTTGCTTTCTATAGATGAGATAGAAGTTTCTTTCAATAGCGCACTGTTCGATCGGTCGTTCGTTGAGCAGACCGCTTGCCGATTCCCTCTCAACGGCACGCGCCGAAAGGACGGAAACGCCGAGTCCGGCCATAACGGCCTCCTTGACTGCCTCGGAGCTTCCCAGCTCGCAGACGATATTGAAGTCTGACAGGTCACTTTCACAATGCTTTTTCAGGTATTCTTCAAAGACCGATCGGGTAGCGGAGCCACGTTCCCTCACGATAAAAGGCTCGCGTGAGAGATCATCTATCGTTACGGATTTTTTTTTGATCCACCTGTGGCCTTTCGGGACTGCCAGAACCAGCCGGTCTTTCCAGACCGTCTCGACACAAAGTTTCCTGTCGAATACAGGCCTGCCGATAAAGCCGATTTCCGCCCGGTTGTCAAGGATCATGTCCACGGTTGCGTCACTGTCGTTCGTTCGAACATGACAACTGATGCGCGGATAGGTTTTATTGAAAACGCTCAGAACACGCGGAAGAATATAGGTCGCGGGAATGGTGCTGGCACTGATGTAGATACTGCCGGAGTCGTCGTCATGCACCCGCGCGATCTTTTCGCCTGCCTCATCCATCATTCTGAATATGCGGCGGGCATATTCATAGAGAATCTTTCCCTCCGGCGTCAGGGATATTCCCGTGTTCTTACGGTCGACCACCTTCGCGTTGACCAGCGCTTCCAGGTTCTTTATATGTTTTGTCAGCGACGGTTGCGTCAGGAACATCTTCTTGGCCGCCCGGCTGAAACTGCGCTCCTCGACCAGCCGGATCAGTGCTTCCATCTGCTGCAGGGTAATATTTTTGAACATGTCGTCAATCATGGGGGTGGAATATCACGGGTGATGGCTATAATCAATGCCTGTTTATAACTATAATGAATTGGACACATTCAGTAAATTCAGATAGGGAACCTGTGATTCATTTCACGGACGTTCGATGAAAAACTGTCCGAGCGTGTTTCGCGCGTGGACGGAAGGTGAGGGTGACAGGCGACATGGAGGACGACAGAAAGATTCGTTTGACAGAGACAACACATGGTGCCGGGTGAGCCTGCAAAATAGGTCCGGGTGACCTGAACCAGGCGTTGTGCGGACTTCCGCTTCTATCCGATCCGAATCTGATCGTGGGAATCGAACACGCGGATGACGCGGGGGTGTATCGTTTGAGGGATGATCTTGCGATTATTCAGACCCTTGATTTCTTTACCCCGATCGTCGACGATCCATATACCTTTGGCCAGGTGTCCGTGGCGAATTCCCTTTCAGATGTCTACGCCATGGGAGGAGTACCGGTAACTGCGATGAACATCATCTGTTTTCCGGTCAATACCATGGAAATTAGCATTCTCCATGAGATCCTCCTCGGCGGGCTGGACAAGATGCGCGAAGCGGAGGTTCTCCTCGTGGGGGGGCACAGTGTGGAGGACGATGAACTGAAGTACGGGATTTCCGTCACCGGGACGGTTCATCCCGATAAGGTCCTCCTCAACAGGGGCGCCCGGGCGGGGGACGCGCTGGTTCTGACAAAACCGCTCGGAACAGGAATCATTAATACTGCCCTCAAGGGAAATGTGGTGACCGACGAACTGGCCGATAAATCAGTTCGTTGCATGGCCCGATTAAATAAGAAGGCGGCTGAAGTGATGACACAGTACTCTACGGTACACGCCTGCACGGATGTCACCGGCTTCGGTCTTCTCGGGCACGCCGCGGAAATGATCGAGGGAAGCGATGTCGGCATCGTGATACACTCCGCTTCGGTCCCGGTTTTCCATGAAATCCGGGAATTCATCGAGATGGGGATTATCCCCGGGGGGCTGAACCGGAACAGGAAATACCGGATGCCCATGGTGGACGTCGATTCGGCATGCCCGGCCTGGCTGGTGGATGTCTTCTTCGATCCCCAGACATCGGGTGGTCTGCTTATCTCACTCTCGACCGACGAGGCCGAGTCGCTGGTAGACGAAATGCGTGCCGCGGGAATTGCCGAGGCCGTCATTATCGGGGAAGTCGTGAAAGAGCCGGCGGGAAAGATCATTCTCTCCTGATTTAACTGTCGCCGCATAAATTAAGGATTTTCACGCAAGCCATGGAGCGAAAGGATGGATTGACAAACTATGCCTGTTGATAACCCAATGTTTGGCCCGGAGATAACCGTTCTGGATGTTATATCGCAATACCGCCAGACGGAGAGTGTTTTTAGGGAATATGACAAGATTGCGGGCGAGTGCATCTGTTGCCAATCTCTCTTTGAAACACTCGAGGATGTTGCAAAAAAATATGGTTTCAATCCTGAAAGATTTTTCTCTGATCTTGAATCAGTCATCAAGATTACGTGATTACGTGATTGCCTGTCATTGATAAAGGGTATTCACCCGCTTTACTCTATTCCCATTATGAATTTGCTTTATAGAAAAAATTGATTTAGATATCCCGCGATTAATAATCAGGAAAGGGATTTCTAATCTATGAGCTTGAAAAATATTTTTGCCACCCGCTGGGGGATTGTCGGTGTCGGGATCGTGATCGGCATACTTGCCGCCCTCCTGCAGAAGTGGGGAAACCCGGGGAATATGGGGATCTGTGTCGCCTGTTTCGAGCGGGACATCGCGGGCGCTCTGGGGCTGCACCGTGCCGCGGTTGTACAGTACATTCGCCCCGAGATCATCGGCTTCGTCCTGGGATCGCTCGGCGCGGCCTATCTCTTCAGGGAGTTTCGCCCCCGCGTCGGTTCCGCCCCCATCGTCCGGTTTGTGCTGGGCGTTTTCGCGATGATCGGTGCGCTCGTTTTTCTTGGGTGCCCCTGGCGTGCCGTGTTGCGACTTGCCGGAGGCGACGGGAATGCTATCCTTGGTCTCCTGGGGCTGATATTCGGGATCTGGATCGCGACACTCTTTCTGAGAAAGGGATACAATCTGGGACGGACCCAACCGACCCACAAAGCGGCAGGATGGATGATGCCCCTGATCATGCTCAGCCTCCTGGCGCTCCTGATAGTCTTTCCCCAGGTTGAGGGACAGGACAGGAGCGGCGTCCTCTTTTACAGTCTGAAAGGCCCTGGCGCCATGCACGCGCCCCTCCTGATCTCCCTGGGGGTCGGTCTCGCCGTCGGCTTTCTCGCCCAGCGGAGCCGTTTCTGCACCATGGGGGCGATCCGCGACTTTGTTCTCTTTCGACAGACCCACCTCCTTTCCGGGTTCATCGCCCTTGTCGCCGCGGCCTTTGTCACCAATCTGGTCGTCGGGCAGTTCCACCCGGGGTTCGAGGGTCAACCGGTCGCCCACACCATGCATGTCTGGAACTTCGCGGGGATGATGCTGGCCGGTCTGGCCTTCGCCCTCGCCGGCGGGTGTCCCGGTCGGCAGCTTTTCCTGTCGGGAGAGGGTGACGGCGATGCCGCCGTCTTCGTGCTGGGGATGATCGTCGGGGCGGGGATCTCCCATAATTTCGGTCTGGCCAGCTCCCCGGCGGGAGTCGGTCCTTATGGCATCGCGGCCGTGATTATCGGCGTGATTGTATGTCTGTTTATCGGGTTTACGATGAGTAAACGAATTGCATGAGGAGCGAGATATGAGCACACAGGTTGATGCACGAGGTTTGTCCTGTCCCCAGCCGGTCTTGATGACGATCGATGCGATCAAGGCTGAAAAGAAGGGCGAAATCGAGGTGATGGTGGATACGGAAACATCGAAAGAGAATGTTTCCCGGGCTGCCGAAAATAAGGGTTGGGACGTGACGGATGTCGCCGAAGTGGACGGCGTCTTTCGGATCACGATCAGGAAGTGATAAACGTGTCTATTCTGGGATTTTTCAAAGAAAAGCAGAAACGGAGTTCGCCGGAAGGCGACGGAAACGCCGATCGCGGGATCATGGTTTTCGAACATACCGGAGAAGTGATTCAAGCGGAGGATATCCTGAAAAGGCAAGGCTGGGAGGCCCGCGTCATGGGGCCTCCTCCCGAGGTCAGGAGCGGCTGCGACCTGGTCATCGAGTTCCCCCTCATTGAAGAGCTGAATATCCTCAGAGTCCTCGACGAGAGTGGGGTTGTACCCCTCCAGGTGGTTCCCGTCACGGGTCCTCTCCTGCAGCCGGTTGATCTCTTCCACGTCAAGGATTTCGGCGGGTATGTCATGGTTCGGGCGGCCAATATGAAGCTGACCATTGAAAAAGAGACGGGGATGATCGTGAATGTCTCCGGCGGGGGGTGCCCCGATGTTCCTTACCTGGCTTGCGAGATGGTGGGGAGATCTCTCGACGACGCACCTTCTCCAAGAGCGATCGGCCACACCCTGTGCGGATACGCGCTGCAACTGGCCTACGAGGAGGTACGGCGCCAATGCTTGGAATAGCGGGAACGATACCGATTGAAGACCTTCCCCTGCTTACGGGCGGGGTGACGATGGAAAACGGCAACATCCGCATCGACGGGAGAAACATCCCGGTTGACCGGGGAACGGCAGCCCTTATCGGCGCGGCCGTCAAGACATCGGAGGTGCTCGGCACGCCGCCCCCATTCGGGTATGTCGTGGGGGATATCGGACGGGGCGCGGGGAGCAGAACCCTCTATAAATATCTTGTTGATACCTTCGCTGAATCGGGATTTCACACCTTCACCTTTCACTATCTGCAGCCGATCGTTCACTGGCATAACCGCCTGCAGCAGATCATTCATGGCATGGAAACGAGGCCAGTCCTGATAGCCGACGCCGGATTCATGTACGTTGCGAAAATGAGCGGACACGCCGCGATGTATGACCTCTTCACCCCGGATATCGGAGAGCTTTCATTCCTGGCGGACGAGACGGCGCCGCACCCCTTTTACACGCGGGGGTTCATACTTCACGACGAGAATCGGGTACCGGACCTGATCGCCCGCGCCTACGAACACAACAATGCGGCGCGCTATCTCCTGGTGAAGGGGAAGAAAGACTGTCTTGCCGGCAGAGAGGGAATACTAAGTGAAGTAGACAACCCCGTCGAAGAGGTCATGGAGGCGATCGGCGGGACTGGCGATACCCTTACCGGTATTCTTTCCGCACTTATCTATTCAGGGATGGATATTGAAGAAGCGGCGGTCGTTGCTATGAGGACCAACCGCGTTGCAGGGTCCTACGCGAGACCGACGCCCGCGACACAGATTACCGATATTATACGCCATATACCGAAGGCCCTGGAGAATACCTTATCGCTGCAATGACAGAACAGGCTGAATCACCGATAAACCATTCCAGGTCGAAAGGTGAACTTTTATTATATGGTTCCTTCTTGCCAGGTCCAACCTTCGACCAGGCTCTACCCCTGCGGGGCACACGAGGATGATCGGGTTAAATCAGGGCCTCAGGATGACAGGTTATTGGCCAGACCGTTCGGCCTGAGCTTTGTCGAAGGCCGGGTGTCGGCATTATCTCTTGTGTATCCTTCGATTTTTCATATTGATGACTCGGTATTTCGTTCTACAGGAAGATATTTTTGAATACTACCCAAGTATGTAAAAAAACTGGATACCGGCTCGTGTGCCCGTAATGGTATTGACCACTTACGGAAAAAATAAATCACGGTTTTTGGGAAAAAAGCATTGACAACGATTCGGTTATGGCATAGAGATGCCCGATTATGAGTGAACGTTCATTCATAATTGGGGCGGGAGTGATGGGTGAAAAAGATAAAAAGGCCGTTATTATGCAGGCGGCCCTGGAGCTCATTGTTGAACGGGGGTTTCACGGAGCGCCTGTCTCGGATATAGTCGGCAGGGCCGGTGTGGCGGCCGGAACCATTTACCAGTATTTCGAAAACAAGGACGTACTGATCCGGGCGCTGCGCGATGAACTGGCTGAAAATATCCGTCAGGCGATTCTCGAAGGGTATCCCTCCGAAAAACCAATCCGTACGCGGTTTCTTTTCTTTGTGGAGAATCTGCTTTCCTACTTTGCGAAAAACCCACTCCATTTTCGTTACATGGAGCAATATTTTAATTCGCCCTATGGCATTTCCCTTCGTCGGGACAAGGCGATGGAAAAACGGGATTCCGGAGACATCGTGCACGAATTGTTATCAGAAGGTATAAGCAAACGGTTTATGAAAAATCTTCCAGAAGTAGTCCTGTTTTCCCTGGCACTGGGACCCATGCTCGTCATTATTCGTGATCACGTTCTCGGGTTTATCACCCTCGACGATATGTTGATTCGCCGCATAACGGCGGCATGCTGGGACGCGGTAAAAGAAACACAACCAGCAGCGGAAGTGCCGTGAATAAGGTAGGGAGTTATA
>DSBH01000284.1 GCA_011056825.1 Deltaproteobacteria bacterium
ATCTCCAGATGAAGGCACTGCGCGACCGGTACGGTTTCGAGGAAACTGTCGAAAAGGCCGTCCTGGCGGGGGTTGATATCCTGTTGTTCGCCAATAATTCCATCTATGACGAGGAGGCGCCTCGCAGGGCCGCGGCGGTCATCGCGTCTCTCCTGGCGCGGGGGGTGATCGACGACGCCCGGATTGACCGGTCTTTTCTGCGTATCATGAATCTCAAGAGTCGTATGCCGTGATCCGTTCGGTTACTTCACGGCCGACAGGACGACTGTCCGTCCCAGGAGCAGGGGAAGTGAGTTGATCTGCCTTACCATGTCGCGGTTCGAGGCGTCGATGGTTTTATATTTCCGCACTTCCCGCCGCGTGATGAAGGTGTTCATGATCAGGAAAGGAATCCAGAGGAAGGCAAGTTTCAACATGCCCGAGCGCTGGTAGCGGTCCACCGTCATGTCGACATTCCGGAATCCCGTTTCGCGCAGGGCGTGCATGATGTAAAAGGGTGAAACCGGGCTGATGTGACCGGCACAGCTTTCTTTCTTCCTGGCGTTTACTGGAAGGGGTCCCATGAGCTCGGCGAAACCGAACCAGAGATTGCGCAGGCGGGAATTGAGATTAAGAATATTCGGCGTGCTTAGCACCAGCAGGCCGCCCGGCCTCAGCACCCGACGCATTTCGCGAAGCAGCTTGCGGAAATCTTCGAGGTGCTCGATCACTTCTGTTGCCGTGACCGCGTCGAACCGGGCGTCGTCGTAGGGAAGAACCGCGACAGCATTCAGGTCGATGATATCCACCTGCCGATCCGGCAGTTGCATCAGTTCGTTCGTGTAATCACAGCAGACGGGCCGGACGTTGTCATAGTGTTCCTCAACCAGGCGTACCAGTTCTCCCGAACCGGAGCCGATGTCGAGGTGCCGGAGCAGTTCTTCCCTGTCGGGGAAATGATGTATTATACAGCTTATTGTGGCTCGATAAATCGCCGGCGTGCTCATTGATCAACCACCCAGTCGCTTCCGGACGATTGCCGCAGCAATCCGCCCGGTCCCGCGGAAAATTCAGGAGACACGTTCAGAAACTTCAGACGCCGACAACCTCTTTGACGCCGGGGACGACCTGTTTCAGCCGTTGTTCGATGCCGCCTTTCAGGGTCATCTCGGCCATGGGGCAGCCCGCGCAGGCTCCCTTCAACTTGACCAGGACCACGCCGTCGTCGGTCACGTCGATGAGCTCGACATCTCCGCCGTCGGCCTGCAGGGCGGGTTTAATTTCCTCCAGTGCTTTCCGGACTTCTTCTTTCATGATTTTTCTCCGACGGCAACGGCCGTGTGTGCACCTCATGATAGGTACTCTTTTCGAAAAGTCAAGCGGCCTCCAACTGGCAGCAACCTTCGACCGACTGCGGCCCTTTGCTTTCAAAATCCGCGATGCATGGCGCCTGTTTTTGGCATAACTAGTTCAACAATCCGTTGACTCAGCACGATATGTGTTATCCGATACACATACGTATCGGGCCGGTGATGTTGCCGAAAGGACAGAACAAATTGAACAACAGATGAACCGTTCCCTCTCAAAAGAGGAACGTACCCACTCCCGGGGAAAATGGTCCTGGGGAACGTACTGCGTATTGTCCGGCACTTGCTTGACCGGTCTATCCTTCGACAGGGCTCAGGATGACCGGTTATTGGCTACGCCGCTCGGCCTCGTGTGCTCCTTCATGGGGTAGAGTCCTTCGGCATGGCTCAGGACAGGCCCGCGCTCGTTGATTCTTCGATTTTGTGCTGATGATCCGAAAACCCGCTCCATGTAAAACCAATCGCGGATTTTGGTTCTGCGCTCGATCTTGACGGAACCTGTTTCCTGTACTACATTGAAATGCAATCGCGTGCTTCCGGTCCGGCGTGCCGTTTCCGCGAGGGAGACGGCCGGTGTGCATCGAAGGCGGCGTTCGTGTCCGGTTCGACGGAGAAAGATCACGGTTCATGGCCCTTTTCAGTTCGCTCGCATCGATAGCAGCCTTTGTGCTTGCCGTGGCCAGTGCCGGTCACGCCCTCCTTCTGAAACGGGACCCCAGGGCCGCACTTGCCTGGATTGCTGTCTGCGTTCTCATCCCCTTCGTCGGACCCCTGTTGTATTTTCTCTTCGGCATCAACCGGGTGAAGACGAAGGCGAAAAAACTTCGTCCGGACGACAGAAAATCCTTTCCGCCTTTTCCCGAAAGAAACGATGCGGACGAACTGGCTCGGAGTTTGATTCGAACGGGTGAGGGCCTCGCCGAGTTTATAAATACCGCCGCAGCCGTCACGAAACGGCCCCTGGTGGCGGGAAACCGGGTCGATTTTTACCATAACGGCGAGGGTGTCTACCCCGCGATGATCGAAACAATCGAGTCGGCTACACGATCCCTGTTTCTGACCACGTATATCTTTGAAACGAACCGGACGGGCCGCCGGTTTATCGCCGCCCTCGGCGACGCGGTCCGGCGGGGAGTCGATGTCAGGGTGATTCTCGATGGTTTTGGCGAGTACTATTCCTGTCCCCGGGCGGGCACGCTGCTTAAAAAGGAGGGCGTCCGTGTGGGACGGTTCATTCCTCCCCGTCTGCTTGTCATTCCGGCTCTTCACATCAATCTCCGAAACCACCGGAAACTGATGATAGCCGACGGCACGGTCGGTTTCGCCGGCGGCATGAACATCGGTGACCGGCACCTCGCGGAGAATCTTGGGAATTCCGATCGGGTCGTGGACATGCATTTCCGCATCGACGGACCGGTGGTTGCCACACTGGAAGAGGTTTTTCTCGACGACTGGGCTTTCGTCACGGGGCGGTATGAACCGGGAAGCGATATTCAGCCTGAGCCGGAAGGCGACGCCGTCTGCCGCGTCATAACCGACGGGCCGAACGAGGATCTGGACAAGCTTGCCATGGTGTTGATCGGCGCGGTCACGGCGGCGAAGAAATCGGTAACGATTATGACGCCATATTTTATTCCTCCCCGTGAACTGATGGCCGTCCTGCAGGCGGCATCCCTGCGCGGCATCCGCGTGCTTATCGTACTGCCTGAACAAAACAACCTGCCGCCGGTCAACTGGGCCACCCGGAACATGCTGTGGGAATTGTTGCGCTGGGGTGTGGAAGTGTATTATCAGCCGCCGCCCTTCGTTCACACGAAAATTTTTATGATTGATGATCATTATCTGCACATCGGTTCGGCGAATATCGATCCCCGGAGCCTTCGGCTCAATTTCGAACTTGCCGTGGAAGTATACGACGCGACGCTCGCCGGACGGCTGGCGGAACACGTTGAACAGGTGAGGCGCCGGTCCCGGCAGGTTACGCTGGAGGACATGGACAGCCGTTCCTTTCCGGCGCGGGTGAGAGATTCCCTGGCCTGGCTCCTGTCGCCGTACCTGTGATGTGGACATGGACAATCACCGGCTTAAACAATATGCCTTCAACCGCTGAAAAGGAGGATAGCGTGGAGAAGCCGCGGCTGAGACGGGACTTGCAGGTTGTCCCGCTGATATACGAGGAGCGGAGGGTTATTGTCTTTCTTGATCCATTCAAACTGTCCGGGGGCGATGTCGCGCTGGACGCGGGGCTGTATCCTCTTCTGGAAAAGCTGAACGGGCGGTATGACCGGCCAGGACTCCGGGATGCCCTGGCTGATCTCCGGCCGGATGGTGCGCCGACCCTGGAAGAGATCGACGCACTGCTTGCCCGCCTTGACGAGCTATTCCTGCTGGACAGCGAACAGTTTCAGAAAAAAATGCAGGAACTGCGGGACGAGTTTCATCGAAATCCGGATCGAGAGCCCGTCTTCGCGGGGAAGGCGTACAGCGCGGAACCGGACGCCCTGCGCGCCTGGATTAAAAAGCTGGAAGAAGAACTTCCCGTTCCCGCGGGAAGGTCGCCGGGCGCGACGGTGACGGGCCTCCTGGCGCCGCATATCGATACGGCCGTGGCGGGTCCTGTTTACGTGGATGTGTACCGCAGAATCAAGGCTCAACGGTGCGACCGCGTCATCGTTCTCGGGATCAACCACCGGGAGCAGAATGGTCTTTACTCCGTCCTCAACAAGGGATTCCTGACCCCTTTCGGAAGAATTGCCCCGGACAGGGACTTCATCGAGTCTCTGACGGACGGTCTGCCGCCGGGCACGCTGGCCCCAGACGATTTCGGGCACAAGGTAGAACATTCCATCGAATTCCAGACAGTTTTTCTTCGTCACTATCTGGGACCTTCTTTTGCAATCGTTCCCGTTCTCTGCGGAGGGCTTCAGGATATAATGAACGGCGACACGTCCCTGCTGGGCGATGACCGGTTCCGTGCCATGTACGAACGGCTGAATCGACTGATCGCAGACTCCGACGGCAGAACACTCGTGATCGCCGCCGTCGATTTTTCACACATCGGTTTTAAATTCGGCCACGGCACGTCCGCCGATGACCTGCTTCCCCGTGCCCGGGAGCAGGACCGGAACATCCTGTCGCTCATCACGCAGGGCGACGCGGAAGAGATTTACCGGGTGGCCCGCGATACGGGCGATCCCTACAACGTGTGCGGACTTCCGGCGATCATTCTCTTCACACTGCTGATGCGGAAAAGCACGGGCGAAACACTCGTCCACGAGACGTACCGGGAGGAAGCAACGGACAGCGCCGTCACGTACGCGTCCATGATGTTCGAACGGAAAGGGCGATGAAGCAGGGAGCGTCCGCCGGCGGACCAGCATCTCGAAATGGAAATTTCATGAAAGCCATGCTCCTGTTCGTAACGGTCTTTCTGCTCGTCTACGGGGGAATGCACCTGTATTTCCTGCTGCGGCTCAGGTCGGCATTCGGGATTGGTTCGGCGGCGACCGTGGTCATGGCGTTAATCTTGGCATTTCTTGTCGTTTCTCCTGTTCTGGTGACCGTGCTTGAGCGGCGGGGCCACGAGACGGCGGCGCTGGTTATCGCCTACACGGGTTACACCTGGATGGGATTCATGTTCATCACCGTTTCCCTTTTCCTGTTCGTCGATCTCCTTCGTGCCGTTCTTTCGCCCATGGGTGTCCACGCGCGATTTTTCGCGGGGTACGGCGCCACGGTCCTGTGCCTCGTTCTTGCTTCGGGGCTGTCGGCCTGGGGCTGCTATGAGGCCAGGAACCCGCAGACCACGCACATTACCATCGAAACGGCGAAACTGCCCGAAACGTACGGTGGAATACGGATCGTTCACCTGTCAGATGTGCATCTGGGCCTGGTGCTCCGCGAGAAACGGCTCGCCCGAATACTCGAGCTGGTGAAAGAGGCGCGCCCCGACATACTGGTGTCCACAGGGGATCTCGTGGACGGGCAGATGGACGCCATAGCGGGGAGCGCCCGCCTTCTCGGGGAATTCGCTCCTCCCCTGGGCAAGTTCGCCGTCATGGGCAACCACGAGTTTTACGCGGGGGTTTCGAACGCGGCGGAATTTCACCGCCTGTCGGGGTTCCGGCTGCTCCGCGGCGAGGTGGTTGTCGTCGCGGACGGCGTCCTGGCCGTCGCCGGCGTCGACGACCCGGCGGGACGAAAGCTGTCACCCCTCAACGCGCCCCACTCCTTCAGGGATACCGGGGAAGAAGAAAAACTGTTCGAACCTGTGGACGATCAGGTGTTCCGGCTGCTTCTGAAGCATCAGCCGACAGTGAGTTCCGCCATGCCGAGTCCTTTTGATCTCCAGCTCTCGGGCCACACCCACAAGGGACAGATCTTTCCCTTCACGCTGGTGACGGGGCTTGTTTACCGGTATTCTTCCGGCTATCATCTCCTGCCCGGAGGCGGGCGTCTTTACGTGAGCAGGGGCGCCGGCACGTGGGGGCCGGCAATTCGACTGATGGCACCGCCGGAAGTGGTGATCATCGATCTGGTGAAAAACGGCGCTTCATGATTTCAAGCCGTATTTCTTCATCTTGTAGCGGAGCGTCCGTTCCGTGATGCCGAGAATTTCAGCCGCCCGGGTCTGGTTGCCCCCGGCTTCCTCCAGGGCCTGTTCCATGAGCTGACACTCCAGGGTTTCCACTGAATCCTTCATCAGGTTTCCCGTCCCACCGGCTTCTCCCGGTCGCCGGGCCAGAGAATCCCTGAAGGGAAGATCACGCACCGAAATGACCTTGTCCCGGGTGATAACAGCTGCCCGCTCGATGATGTTTTCCAGTTCCCGCACGTTGCCCGGATAATCGTATTTCAGAAGCAGATCCATGGCTTCACTGCTCACGCCATCAATAGATTTTTCGTTTTCTCTCGCGAAACGGCCGAGAAAATGCTGAATCAGGGGCTGTACATCCTCTTTCCGTTCCCGCAGCGGCGGGATGCGCAGGGTGACAACGTTCAGACGGTAGTACAGGTCGTCCCGGAACTGCCCCCGTTTCATCAGCTCTTCCAGGTCCCGGTTGGTGGCGCTGATGATTCTCACGTCCGCCTTCAGCGTCTGGTTGCCTCCCAGTCGCTGGAATTCCCGTTCCTGGAGGAAGCGGAGCAGTTTTACCTGAACCGCGGCGGACAGCTCGCCGATTTCGTCGAGAAACAGGGTTCCTCCGTCCGCCTCTTCGAAACGGCCTATACGACGAGCCGTGGCGCCTGTGAAGGAGCCCTTCTCGTGGCCGAACAGTTCGCTTTCAAGCAGTGTTTCAGGCAGGGCGCCGCAGTTGACCACGATCAAGGGTTCCCCCGACCGCGGACTCAGGCCGTGAATGAGCTTGGCAAAAAGTTCCTTGCCGGTGCCGCTTTCGCCCTGGATGAGTACGGTGGTCCGGCTCGACGCCACCCTGCCCGCCAGGTTGACCAGCGATTCCATGAGGGGGCTGCGGTAAATGATCTGATCGCCCGCCATGCCCTTTTTCCACAGTTGTCTCCTCAACAATTCGTTTTCACGAATCAGGGTGCGGCGTTCCGATATACGGCCGATCAGGAGCAACAGCTCATCAAGGTCAACAGGTTTCGTAATATAGTCGAGAGCGCCCTCCTTCATGGCCTCCACCGCTGTTTCAACCGTTCCGTAGGCCGTCATCATGATGATATCCACGGACGGATTGATCTTCTTGATTTTCTTGAGGACTTCGAGACCATTCATGCCGGGCATTTTGTAGTCGAGCAGGACGAGATCGACTGGTCCGTCCAGTACCGCCTTTACCGCCTCTTCGCCGTCGCCGGCCTCAACGATCATGTGACCTTCATGGAACAGGAAATCCCTGAGCTGTTCCCGTTGCGTCCGGCCGTCTTCGGTGATGAGGATGTTCATTCCCTTCATGATGGTTTCACTCCCGCAGCTTCCGTCCGCCCGTGATCGAGTGGGAACAGGATCTCGAAGGTGGTTCCTTCTCCCTTCGTGCTGGCGACATGGATTTCACCCCGGTGGCCGTGGATGATTTCATGGGCGAGTGTCAGCCCCAGGCCGAGACCCTTTTCCTTGGTGGTGTATTCGGGGTTGAAGATACGTTCCACTTCCTCCGGCGTCAGCCCCGAACCATTGTCGGTTATCATGACGGCGACCCGCCGGTCGGCTCGGTCTTCCACATTGATGGTCACCTGCCCGCCGCGGGAACCGTCGATGGATTCCATCGCGTTTTTAATAATATTATAAAAGGCCTGCGTCAGTTTGTCCCGGTCCATGGCGACGATTGATGAGCGTTCACTACTCCACGCCGGCTTCAGCACCACGTCGCGGGAGGTGAATTCAGCCTCCATGATTTTCACGATGCTGTCCAGCAGGTCTTCCAGGCAATCGGGATGAAGCTCCATGCGCTTTATTCTGAAAAAGGTGACAAACTCTTCGATAATACCGTTGAGCCGGCGGATCTCGTCGCGGATGATTCCGGATATTCGATCAAAATCGGTTTTTTTCTCTTCGTCGTCGGGAGAGTACTCTCGCTTCAGGCGCTGTGTGGCGATGCTGATGGCGTTCAGGGGATTTCGTATCTCGTGTGCCACGCCGGCGGCAAGCTGTCCCAGCGCTGACAGTTGTTCGGCACGCTGGAGCCGTTTCTTCATTTCTTCCATGCGGGCAAGTTGCTTGCTCTGGTTTCGGTAGAGGGCCGCCGTGGACAGGGTGCCTATCAACACGATGAAAATCGTCGTGAAAATCATGCGGTTCCTGTTTTCCGCAAGCATTGTCCTGGCGCGGTTCCATTTCAGGCCCATGCGGGCGTACCCCACGACGGTGTCGTCGAGGCTCACAGGGGCGACGATATCAAGATAATGGCCGCCTTCTTCACCGGCGTACCTGCGGCTCCTGACAGCCCCCTGATCCGGGAACGCCGGGGTTTCATCCGGAAAATCCATTTTCATGATGTGACGCCGGGGCGGTTCGTCGCCGACTTTTTCCAGGATATTTCCGTCGGGATCGATGACGGAGAGATACGCGAGCTCCTGTTCCCAGCCGATTTCCCCGATAACCCGCTTGACGGCGATTTTCGCTCCCCAGTATTTCAGTTTGCCCGCGTCCAGGGCTATGACGATGGTGCCGCTGCCGTCCTTGCGGTGCAGCGTTATGTAACCCATATTCATGAGAGGTCCAAGCGTCTTGAGCAGTTCCATGACCAGTTGTTGTTGCTCGTTGCCTCTGATAGCCTGCATGTCCACGGGTTCCTGCTGGAACTCCCTGCTCTTGAGGGCGATGTGTCCGTTCTCATCGAGGAGGACGATGAGCGACAGTTTTTCCCGGGCGGCGATTTCCTCGAGAACGCTCTCGGACAGTTCGTCCTTCTGCCAGTGCGCGTCGATATCACGCGCCACCCCGTAGAGGGCTTTTATGAGCCGCTCCTGAATATTATATTCTTCGTCGGAAGGAGGAACCTGCGCGACCCCGCCGTAATACCGGCTATCATCCCGCAGGGTGCGACGCAGGAAATCAAGATCTTCCTGGGCCACGTTTTCAATAGTGGCGACGATGTCAAGAGCCCGGTTTTCCAGGAATTCCGTCAGCGTTCTTTCGAGGCGCCTGAGGTCCATGACGCCCATGATCAGGATCAGCGTGACGAAAACCGCCACCACCAGGAAAACCGTGAGCGGAATAATGAAGTTCGAAAAAGCCGTTTTGTCTTTTCCCGGCCTTACCTGGCCGGGGGGAGATTCCTCGTGATTGTTCATGATTTTCGCGTCCGGTCCTTGTCACTGACGTGGAATGATACTATACTACCGCTCACCTGATTACAAGAGCTTCCGGCTGATTGGAGAAATTCGATTCGACAATTTTGTCGAAAGGCGCGTATATTTCGACAAATAATAACTATTTAATATTATTGAAAATAACTCCGATAGCGCTGTTTGAGAGTTCTTTCATTCGACAATTATTTCCGTTTTCGGCCGCGTCGAGTTTGCGGCCGGAAACGCCGGAAGACACTGCCCGCGGCGTTTTGCCGGAATATCGCCTTTCTGGTACGGATCATGCAATACCAGAGGCAAACTGGAAATCACCTCCTGATTCCGGTTGAAACCTTTGAACCGACCGATGGTGAAAAGTCCGTTCCGCGAAGGCGACGCGGGGCGGGCCGCGGAGTTGAACGGAAACTGGAAATTGCAAGGCGGGGATTCACCTGTGATGTTGATGAGACGCTAAGAATAATTGGTTGGTTATCCCCTGCAAGGGAGGCCCCCGGGCCTCCCTTTTTTGTTATTGTTTCATCAGGACATTCCTGATCGAACACAAAAAAGACGTCCCACGCCGTTACCGTGTCGCCTTTACTTGACCCCGCCGGGTGAACCGGTTATTCTTGTGCCCAACTGACCGGGAAGGGCGATGTCATGCACGGCGCCGCGGAGGATCGACCATGGGATGCGTAAGCGGGGAAAACGATTTTACCACCTGTGAAAAACATCTCGACCGTGTGTCCAGGACGTTTGCCGTTAATATTCGAGTTCTTCGGGGCGACGTTTACCGGAGCATACTTCTGGCGTACCTGTTGTTTCGTATCGCTGATACTATCGAAGACGAACCGTCCCTTGAGGCGGTCGCCAAGATAGATTACCTCGCCACCTATGAAGATCTTTTCCCTCCCGGGCGCGACTGGCGGGAGAAGGTCGACCGCTTCACCGCTTCACTCGCGGTCGGAGGCAAAGGCGCCGATATTGAACTGCTGTTCGACACGCCCCGCGTGTTCAGGGAGTTTGTCCGGCTGCCGGCGGACGCCGTTTCCGTCATATCGGAACGGGTCCGTGAAACGGCGCGGGGTATGGCGACCTTTCAGCGAAAAGCCACCGGAAACGGCGCCGTCGTCCTCGAGGACA
The DNA here is from genome assembly GCA_011056825.1 of Deltaproteobacteria bacterium. Taxonomy (GTDB): domain Bacteria; phylum Desulfobacterota; class Syntrophia; order Syntrophales; family UBA2210; genus MLS-D. The sequence goes on from DSBH01000284.1 coordinate 10,239, forward strand.
GGAA